>JALSHF010000099.1 GCA_026982375.1 Emcibacter sp.
GCCCAACGCGGGTTCTTCTCAGCTTTGAAACAAAGCCAACGGTGCCTAATTTTATGGCTAAATCCCGCGCCAATGAGCGGACATAAGTGCCTTTGCCGCAAGAAACCCTGAGGCTTGCCTGCTGACTGTCATATGATAAAAGCTTCAGGGAAAAAACATCCACCTCGCGCGGCTTCATTTCCACTTCAATGCCGGCCCGGGCAAGGTCATAGGCTCTTTTGCCATCCAGCTTCAGGGCGCTATAAATTGGCGGAACCTGAGTGATTCTGCCCGTAAATTCCGGCAAAGCGGCATGAATATCCTTTTCGGCGGGGCGCCTGTCGCTGGTGGCTGTCACATCGCCTTCCCCGTCATCGGTCGTTCGGGCCTCGCCGAAGGTCACCGTAAATTCATAGGTTTTTCGCGCATCCATAATAAAGGGGATGGTTTTTGTCGCTTCGCCAAAGGCAATGGGCAAAATGCCCGTGGCCAAGGGATCAAGCGTACCGCCATGGCCGACTTTTTGCGCCTTGGTCAACCACCGGCATTTGCCCACAACCTGCGTTGAGCCCATACCCAGCGGTTTATCAATGGCCAGCCAGCCATCCAGCTTGATGCCCTTGCGCTTTCTGCCGTTAGGATCGCTCAAAACTCAATCACCCTCAGATGTATCAGACTTCTTTGCCAAATCCTGGGCAACATGGGGGCTATGGAGCAGTTTTTCAATATGATCCGCCTCGCCAAAACTGGCGTCACTGGTGAATTTCAGATTCGGCAAATATTTCATGCTCACCATACCGGATAATTTACCGCGTATAAATTTACGGCACCGGTTTAATCCTGTTACCACATCCTGTTCATTGACGCCGCCAAGGGGCATCACATAAATGGTGGCGTTGCGAAGGTCGGGACTACAGCGTACTTCGGTCACGGTAATGGATACCCCCTCTAAAAAAGGGTCCCTGATTTCACCGCGCATGAAGATTTCGGACAGGGCATGGCGGATATTCTCACCGACCCGTAACACCCTGTGGCTGGGCCCCTGATTATTGGGCTCCTGATTATTTTTCAGGTCATCAAAATGCGATTTGGACATCTTATATCCTTAAGGAATGACGGCCCCCATCAATGTCACAGGAGGCCGGATTAATCCAAAAACAGTCTATATTATAACGAGCGCTCTATTGTCTCTACTTCGTAACATTCAATGATGTCGCCCTTTTTCAGATCGTTATAACTGGCAAAATTCATGCCGCATTCTGTTCCCGATTGTACTTCTTGTACATCATCCTTGAAACGGCGCAATGAACCAAGATCGCCCTCAAAAATCACCACATCATCCCTGAGCAGGCGCGCTTTGGCACCTTTGCGGATAATGCCGTCAAGCACAAGACAACCCGCTGCCTTACCGGTTTTCCCGGCGGAGAAGATATCAAGTATTTTCGCAGAACCCAATATTGTTTCCCGCAATTCCGGCGCGAGCTTGCCGGACATAACGGCCTTGATGTCATCCACAAGGTCATAAATCACAGAATAATAGCGTATTTCGACACCTTCCTGATGGGCCAGCTCGGCGGCCTTGCGGCTTGCACGGACATTAAAGCCCAAAATTGGTGCGCCGGACGCGATGGCCAATGTCACATCTGATTCTGATATGCCGCCCACCGCAGAATGCAGTATTTTAGCCTGAACTTCATCGGTATTCATGCTTTCCAGGGCACCCGTAATGGCTTCGCAAGATCCCTGAACGTCGGCCTTGATCACCAGCGGCACAATTTCCGCCTGTTTGGTACTCAATTTCTCAAACATGGCTTCAAGCGTTGCTTTTGGCGCGGCTTCTTTTTGCAGTTTTTCCCGTCTTTTACGGAACTCGGAGACTTCGCGGGCTTTGGCTTCTGTGTCCACCACAATGAAGCTATCGCCAGACCTTGGCATACCATTAATGCCAAGCACGCCAACAGGAACCGATGGGCCGGCCTTTTTCACATTACGCCCATGGTCGTTCAACATGGCCTTGACGCGGCCCCATTCACTGCCACATACAAATATATCGCCTATTTTCAATGTGCCGCGCTGAATAAGAACTGTGGCAACAGTGCCTTTCCCCTTATCAAGCCGGGCCTCGACCACGGTACCATCGGCATTGCGGTCCTGATTGACTTTCAGGTCAAGCATTTCGGCCTGAAGCTGGATGGCTTCCGCCAATTTATCCAGATTGGTGCCTTTTAAGGCGGAGACTTCCACGTCAAGCACTTCACCGCCCATGCTTTCCACAAAAACTTCATGCTGCAGCAGATCCTGACGAACCTTGTCGGGATTTGCATCCGGCTTATCTATTTTGTTGATGGCCACAATGATGGGCACTTCTGCCGCCTTGGCATGGCTGATGGCTTCTATGGTCTGGGGCATGATACTATCATCGGCCGCCACCACAAGGATCACAATATCCGTGACCCGCGCCCCGCGTGAGCGCATGGCAGAGAAGGCCGCGTGGCCCGGCGTATCAAGGAAAGTAACCTTTTCACCATTCGCCATTCGAACCTGATAAGATCCAATATGCTGGGTAATGCCGCCGGCCTCACCCTTGATCACAGAAGATTTCCGAAAGGCATCAAGAATGGAGGTTTTACCATGATCAACATGGCCCATCACGGTCACAACAGGGGCGCGCGACACCAGTTCACTGTCCGAATCATCCGGGCCGGCAAGATCAACTTCCACATCCGCCGCGCTGATCCGCTTGACCTTATGGCCGAATTCTTCCACGATCAGTTCCGCTGTATCCTGATCTATTTCCTGAGCGGCCGTTGCCATCACATCCATTTTCATGAGCGCCCGAATCACATCAACCGTTTTTTCTGTCATACGATTGGCCAGTTCCGCCACCGTAATCACATCCGGAATAATAACCTCGCGGAAGATTTTTTGTTGTATGCCCTGACCGCCTTTACGCTTTTCCTTGGCGCGCGCCCGTTTCAGAGCGGCAAAACTGCGTTGACGTTCCTGAGCGCCGCCAGAGAGCGCCTGCGTCACGGTCAATCGTCCTGTGCGCCGCGTTGGCTCTGTCCGGCTTCGGGACGGCTTAACCGCAGGTCGCTCGCCAGATTTTACATTCCCCTCAGGGGCGCGTTTTTTCACAACCGGAGCCGGTTTGGCTTTTTCTTTTGGTGCCGCCGGCGCTTTCTTGGCTTCCAGCTCTGCTTTTGCCGTTAAGTCTGCTTCGATCTTTTTCTTGATTTCGAGGTCGGCCTGGAACTTAGCATCATCATGAGCCGATTTTTTGGCTTCCTTGGCGTTCGTTACAGCCTTTTCTTTATCTGATTCAGATCTTGCGGCGGCTTCTACGGCTTTTCTTTTTGCGGCTTCCAGCTCTAGTTTTGCGCGTTTTTCAGATTCAATATTGGCCAAATCCAAAGCATTGGCGCGGGCCTTCAATTCACTTTCCGTTAATTGTCGGCCCGTTAATTGCCGGCCACCTGATGACAGCGGTTTTTTCTTTGCCTGCGCGGTGATTGTTTTTTTAGGCTCCGCCGCAGATAAGGGGGCGGCTGAATTATCGGCCACCGGTGCCTTCTCGCCCGGCTTCAGCATCAGCTTTTTCTTACGCTGGACAACCACGCCGCCCGGCGCACGCGAACTTGTGGGTACCGCCGCCACGGATGGCTTCAGTTGCAGCGTTTTCCTGCCGGAAACTGATCCGGAAACCGATAATGGTTTTTTTGTATCCTTATCGTCACTCATTCTATATTTGCCTATTCGCCTTACGCTTACTCAAATCAAAAAATCATCACTTTGTTATTATAACATCGCAACACCTTCATACCGAGAAAATTCCTTTATAAAACTTTCCGTCATTCCACCCGGCAATAATACCACATGAACCGCATTGGACAATCCCAATGTCTGTCCCAACTGTTTGCGGGTGAACATATCAATCACCCGCATTTTTTCAAGAACATTCCCCAGACCGGAGCATAATTTACTTCGCCCACCCTCTGCAGCATCTTCTGCTATGATCAAAGCCCTGCACTTATGGGCTTTGAGCTTTATACGCACTTTTTCAAATCCCGAGACCAGAAGTCCCGCGCGATTCACCAGGCCCAAATAATTCAAACATCGTTGCCTGAGCAGCTGTTCCACCAAATCCGGCAGATTATCATCCACCTTGATTTGCATTTTCTGACCTGTTGTCTTCTTGCCTTCTGGCTCTTCAAGCGTCTCCATATCGGCCTGATCACGGCCAGAAAGCGCCAGCCTGGAAGCAGAGGCCCTATGCCCAAAGCGGACAAAAATCTTTTTCTTCATGGCCCGTTGCAGCACCACGCGATCTGCCAAAATCCAGCCCCCCCGCCCGGGGAGTTTTCCCGCCACATCCGGAATGACATTCCCGGCAGGATCCAGGACAAAGCGGATCATTTTATGCGCGGGATATGTCTCGCCTGTTACCAAACATCGTCTTTCCCGCAGCTTTTTCGGGCGCTGTTTTTGATCCAATTTTTTTACCCGGCTTCTGGCTTATCTTCTGGCTTATCTTCTGGCTTATCTTCTGATTTGACATCTGACTTTACATCTGACTTTACATCTTCTGGGGCAGCATCAGCAGCCTCGCCCTCTTCGTCGTCAAACCAATGGGCGCGCGCCGCCATAATGATCTTATTGGCCTGTTCTTCGTTCAGCCCTGTACCGCGCAAAATACCATCTTCCTCACTGATCAATTCATCAGCGGCCAGATCACCAAGGTCATCCAGCGTTTTGATGCCCGCTTCGCCGAGCGTCACCATCATGGCGGAGGTAAGGCCTTCGATAGCGGCGATTTCATCAGAAACCCCTAATTCAACGCGGGATTTTTCAGATGCAAGTGCCTGACGTTCCAGCGCCTCACGGGCGCGGCTTTGCAGCTCTTCCACCAGATCAGCATCAAAGCCTTCGATGCCTGCGAATTCTTCCGGTGCCACATAAGCCACCTCTTCCATATTGCGGAAGCCTTCGGCCACCAGCAACAGGGCCAGCGTCTCATCAACATCCAGCTGGGCAACAAATAATTCTGTCCGCTGCTTGTATTCTGCCTGACGTTTTTCAGACTCGGCGGCTTCGGTCATAATGTCGACCTGCCATTCGCTCAATTGTGATGCCAGACGAACATTCTGCCCCCGGCGTCCAATGGCCAGACTCAACTGATCTTCGGCCACCACAACATCAATACGTTTTCTGTCTTCATCCAACACAACTTTGGTCACATCCGCGGGTGCCAAGGCGCTAATGATGAAGGTCGCCGGATCCGGAGACCATTGGATAATATCAATTTTTTCACCGGCAAGCTCATTGACCACCGCCTGTACGCGGCTGCCGCGCATGCCCACACAAGCCCCCACAGGATCAATGGAGCTGTCCGAGCTGCGCACCGCGATTTTTGCCCGGCTTCCCGGGTCACGGGCAACACCAACAATTTCAATAACGCCATCATAAATTTCCGGCACTTCCTGCGTGAAAAGCTTGGCCATAAAATCAGGATGAGAGCGGGACAAGAAAATTTGCGGCCCGCGCAGCTCCCGGCGCACCTCCGCAATATAAGCCCTGATCCGGTCACCATTGCGCATATGTTCACGCGGGATCATCTGATCGCGGCGTATAATGGCCTCTGCCTGCCCCACATCAAGGATGACATTGCCATATTCAACCCGTTTGACCACACCATTAATAATTTCACCAACCCGTTCCTGATATTCATCAAACTGGCGCTGGCGCTCCGCATCGCGCACTTTCTGCACGATAACCTGCTTTGCGGTCTGGGCGGCAACCCGGCCAAAATCAATAGGGGGTAATTCATCAGCAAGAAGGTCGCCAATCACCGCATCTTCTTTTAATTTAAGGGCATCCTCCAATGTCAATTCAGTCGCATGATTTTCCACATGCTCGACAACCGCCATAACACGGTAAAGCTTTATATCGCCGGTTTTACGTTCAATATGGGCTTTAATCTCATTTTCCGCCCCATATCTTGACCGCGCCGCCTTTTGAATGGCTTCTTCCAAAGCCTCCAGCACGATTTCCTTATCAATATTTTTTTCCCGTGCAACCGCATCAGCAATTTGCAGTAATTCCATTCTATTTGCACTAACTGCCGTTGTCATACCTTGAACTCCATTCATGCTCGCCCGAGCATATATTCTCAATTCTATATATTATTAACCCGCTGCAGATGCCATCGCCAGCAATTCATCCGTCAATACAAGTTTAGACCGGTAAATATTATTGAAATTCACTTCAAAAACCTCACCGTCCACCTCAATCTTTACCAAATCGCCGCTAATGCCCCTTAATTTTCCCCGAAACCGGCGGCGGCCCGCTTCAGGGACAGACAATTCCAGCTTAATCTCATTACCCGCATAATTTTCAAAATCCTTGCGGCGGGTCAGGGGCCTGTCTATGCCGGGCGTACTCACCTCTAAAACATACTCACTTGATATGGGGTCTTCCACATCCATAATGACGGAAATTTCCCGGCTCAATTTGGCACAATCTTCAACCAGCATACTGCCGTCAGGCCGTTCGGCCATAATTTGCAGCGTCATTGCCTCACCGCGCGCTGAATTTTGCAGCGCGATACGGATCACCTCATAACCCATCGCCTCGGCAATGGGATCGATAATTTTATGCAACATTTCAATCTGTGACGACACAGTATATTTCCACTTTAGCTTTCACCAAACAAAAATGCAGGCCAGAGATCCATTTAAGTGATCCACTTGCCCGCACTTTAAACCTTCAAGTGATTCGGTTGGTATATATATAGTCGAAAAGCAGAGAACTTCAAGCGAATAGTATGATAGGGGGAACTATGCCGTGCGCGCCCGGCGAATAAAGCGCAAATAACTGCTTTTGCGTCCCTGTTCCAGCGACTTTCTTTCATAACGGCTTGGCGGCCAGTCTTTTGATCGCGCGCGCCAATCCTCTGGCTTGTCGCTGACCCAGTCAAAATCCTGAGACGACAACATATGCGCCATAATCCAGCGGCAATATTCCATATGATCGGTCCCAATACGAAGCTCCGCGCCGTCTTTGAGGATTCGCCCCAAAGCCGCTATATTTCCCGCGCTGACAATTCGGCGTTTATGGTGGCGGGCCTTGGGCCAGGGATCAGGAAACAAAATAAACGCCCGGCCAATGGATTGATCCGGCAGGCTGTCCATCATAAGGCGCGCGTCATCTTTAAAAATTCTGACATTTTCAAGCTGGCCGGAGTCTATTTGATCAACAAGGCTCGAGACCCCATTTATAAAAGGCTCGCAACCGATCAGGCCAACAGACGGGTTATTCGCCGCCTGAGTCGCCAGATGTTCGCCCTTGCCAAAGCCGACCTCCAGCCAATGATCCTGCATTATATTCTTAAAATATTCTTCCGGGGCAGTTATCTCTACAGGCTTCTGATCCGGCAGAATTATCTCTATTTCTGGCAACCATTTATCCAGCCGCGCCTGACGGGCCGGCGACAGCGCCGCCGCAAGACGCCGCCCATAAACCCGGCTGCCTTTTATATTTTCCAGATCTCGCATATCAATCATATAAGGCCCATAAAGCCCCATGTCCATGCCAAAAGAATGCCGAAGGATGATCGTTTAAAAATGAGATTTCAAACGATCTGCCAAATCCAGCTTTTCCCATGAAAAGCCACCATCCGAATCCGGCGTGCGGCCAAAATGACCATAAGCAGCTGTCCGTTCATAAATGGGACGATTAAGGTTGAGATGCTCCCGAATACCCCGAGGGCTCAGGTCCATCACCTCAAATAATATTTTTTCGAGAACGACAGGATCTATATTGCCTGTCTCATGAAAATCCACATACAGGGATAGTGGGTGGGATACGCCAATGGCATAGGACAATTGTATGGTACAACGATCCGCAAGACCCGCAGCCACAATATTTTTGGCAAGATAACGCGACGCATAGGCCGCTGACCTGTCAACTTTTGTTGGGTCTTTTCCGGAAAAAGCCCCGCCGCCATGGGGGGCCGCGCCGCCGTAAGTATCCACAATAATTTTCCGGCCCGTCAGGCCCGCATCTCCGTCCGGCCCGCCAATGACAAAATTGCCCGTCGGATTGATATAAAGCTCTGCTTCTGGGCACATCCAGCCCGCCGGCAGAGTTTTTTCAATATGTTCAATGACAATTTCCCGAACCCGTTCCTGTGACACATCGGCGCCGTGCTGGGTAGAAACCACAACCGACGCCGCCCCAACCGGAACGCCATCCTCATATCTCAAGGTTATCTGGCTTTTGGAATCAGGGCCAAGCTCTGTGATGCCGCCGTGCCGGGCTTCTGCCAGGGACTGCAAAATGGCATGAGAATAATGCAGGGGCGCGGGCATATAAACATCCGTCTCATTGGTGGCATAGCCAAACATAATACCCTGATCACCTGCCCCTTCGTCTTTATTGTCCCCGCTGTCCACCCCCATGGCAATGTCAACGGACTGTCCATGCACATGAACCTCAACAGACATATCCTGCCAGTGAAACCCCTCCTGTTCATAGCCGATATCCTTGACCACCCTGCGGGCCGTCGTCGCCATAGCCTCGGCATCAATTGAGGAGGGACCGCGCACCTCGCCCGCCAGAACAACGCGGTTTGTGGTGGTTAGTGTTTCAACAGCCACGCGCGATTCAGGTTCCGCACTCAGGAATAAATCAACGATCGCATCAGAAATACAATCCGATACTTTATCCGGGTGACCCTCTGACACGGATTCACTGGTGAATAAATAATTTTTTCTGGACATAGGCAATTCTCCGGCAATGAAATTCAAGATTCTATTCAGAACATAACATATCATTTATATAAAGAAACCTTTATATTTAATTAACGTCCTTTTGTCCTCTTGATAATACCAATGATGAAAATATGTCCCCATAGCCTGTTAAGCCATATAGAACAAAAGCTTGGAACAATCAGTCCCAAGCTTTAAATCATCCGAAAAATAATCTGAATTATTAGTTAATGGCGTTTTACGCTATTATAGCGATATCACTTTGAGGATAAATCATCTACGGGAGGTTCCGAATTCGCCCATTCCGGCATGGTCACATGATTTTCCGCAGAAACGCCGCTTCGGCTCAAAACGATGGGGATGGTTCGAAACAGGATTTTCATATCCGTTAGAAAACTGCAATGATCCACATACCAGACATCAAGAATAAATTTCTGGTTCCAGCTGATGGAATTACGGCCCATGATTTGCGCCCATCCGCTTATGCCGGGGCGGACTTCATGGCGGCGCATTTGTTCAGATGTAT
Source organism: Emcibacter sp. (assembly GCA_026982375.1). Classification (GTDB taxonomy): domain Bacteria; phylum Pseudomonadota; class Alphaproteobacteria; order Sphingomonadales; family Emcibacteraceae; genus Paremcibacter. The sequence goes on from JALSHF010000099.1 coordinate 9,274, forward strand.
AACGGGAACCATATTCAGCAATGAAAGGTCGTGGGCCAATCAAACTCATGTCCCCAACAAGAACATTCCAGAGTTGCGGCAATTCATCAAGGCTGCAATCCCGAAGCAATTTGCCAAATCTTGTCAAACGATATTCATCGGGCAGAAATTCGCCGTTTTCATCCGTGCAATTGGTCATGCTGCGAAATTTCCAAATGGTGAAAACTTCCCCATTCAGCCCCAGCCTGTCCTGCGTGAATATTATCGGGCTGCCTAATTTGATACGCACCAGAATTGCGACAATAACCAAAATAGGTGATAATAATAATATCAAAGAAATGGCACCGATTAGGTCTAACAGCCTTTTCCAGATATTTTTATACGTTAAGCCCCTCATTTTTTATTCCTCATAGTCGCCATTATCATTGATGTCCTGTTAATAACCCCTTAAGGTTAATGCAGGATTAACAATGCGCAAAAAACATCCATTTGACATGCCTTTGCAAAAACAACCCCCCAATGACCTAGCCTTTAAAATACGTGCATTAAAAGTCAGCTATACACTTCCGAGTCGCAGAAAAATTAACTTCTATTAGTGGATTATCATCATCATGATACCATTGCAAGTATAAAAAGCCATTTAGTCCTAATGGACTAGACAGAATGCTCGCACCTGCAGCAAATAATCATCCAGCCTGTATTTGTTCCAAAGCTTGACGAATGAGTTCTATGGTCTTCTGTTTGCCATAAAGGGCGATAAAAGACCCCATGCGCGGCCCCTGCTTCTGTCCCAGAAGAATCTCGTATAATGCCCCGAACCAGTCCCTTAAATTTTCATAACCCTGCTGATTTCCGACCGCAAAAACCACATTTTGATAATCCGCTGCCGGCAGATGGTCTTCCAGCTTTTCCAGCTCCTCGATCAACATGTCAAGGGCGGCGCGCTCTGGCGGCGTAGGGGCGCGGAATTTCTTATGGGGCTTGACGAAATTTTCGTAATAAACCAGCGCATAACCCACCAATTGATCAAGCAACGGATCGTCATCCGGATTGGAGCCTGCGGCGTAATTGCTGATATATCCCCATAATGTCTCCTTGTCTTCCGCATTGCTGGCGCTGACAAGATTTAGCAACAGGGCAAAGGTTACCGGAAGTTTTTGCGCCGGCGGATGGCCATTATGCACATGCCAGACCGGATTGGTTAATTTCGCCTTTTCATCCTGCTTGCTGAAATTCGCCAAATGCGAAATATATTCATCCACCGTTTTGGGGATAATATCGAAATAAAGTTTCCGGGCTTTGCGCGGCGATTGGAACATATAGAGCGACAGACTTTCCGGCGTGCCATATTTCAACCAGTCTTCCATGGTCAGGCCGTTCCCTTTGGATTTGGAGATTTTCTCACCATTCTCATCCAGAAATAATTCGTAACTATATAACTCCGGCGGCCGGGCACCTAAAATTCGCGTGATGGCACTGGATAATTTTACGGATTCCATCAAGTCCTTGCCCGACATTTCATAATCAACCCCAAGGGCGACCCAGCGCATGGCCCAGTCCGCTTTCCATTGCATTTTACAATGACCGCCGGTGACAGGGACTTCCACAAGCTTTTCTGTCTCTTCGTCTAAATATATCACCGTGCCGGCTTCAAGATTCCGCTCGACAATCGGCACCTGCAAAACAATGCCTGTGCGGGGGCAAATGGGCAGTATGGGGCTATAGGTGGCTTGCCGTTCCGCGCCCAATGTGGGCAGCATCACCTTCATAATTTTATCAAAGGCCCCGAGCATTTTCAGCAGGGTCTCATCCATTTCGCCGCTCTGGTAACATTGGGTGGCGCTTTTAAATTCGTAATCAAAGCCAAAATCATCCAGAAATTCGCACAGGCGGGCATTATTGTGATGGGCAAAGCTTTCGTGGGTGCCAAAGGGATCCGGCACTTTGGTCAGAGGAAGGCCCAAATGTTTTTTCAGCATCTCCTGATTTGGCAGATTACTCGGCACTTTGCGAAAGCCATCCAAATCATCAGAGAAGGCAATTAATTTTGTCGGAATATCGCTGAGCCGTTGAAAAGCCTGCCGCACCATGGTGGTTCGGACCACTTCGCCAAAGGTGCCAATATGCGGCAGTCCGCTCGGGCCATAACCGGTTTCAAACAAAATATAGCCTTTATCATTTCCGGATTTCTCCAGACGTTTCAGAATCTTGCGGGCCTCCTGAAAGGGCCAGGCGTTACTCTCCAGAGCTTGTGGGATTAATTCGGATGATGACATAGATTTTGCTTTCTCTTAAAGTTAGGCCTTGATAAAACCCTTTGAAGCTTACGTCAACTCTTGGCTTTACCCGCCGGGATGAATATAGTCCCTAATATTATAAATCCTGCAATATTGAGTCTTGCCGCCATATGACCGAACCCTTACCAAGCTTTCCTGATCCGGCAGAGGTTCTGTCGCATATGCCGGCTCTCGTCATTGGCCCGCATCACGGCACTATTTTAACGCCGGACGGCGAAGTGGCGGAATATGCGATAAAAGACTTGAAAAAAATTGTCCGGGATCAGGCTTTTCTGATCTGCAATCACGGGATGACATCGCGGCGGCTGGACAATATAGCTTTCAGGTCATTTGATATATTAGAGCTTTTTGCCTTCATCCGGCCCACGGAATTTTGTTTGCCCTTGCCCTTTGGGCTGGCAAAGGGCCTGAATATATCGCACGCGGGGGATCGTCCCGAGCAGGATGCCCTGATTATTCTGCAAGCGGCGCAGAAGTTATTTCAAGAGCTCTCTTCGCCGGATTATATTTACGCCGAAGCTGTTGCCGGAAATGCGCTGGCGATGGCCGAAGCGGGATGGCCGTGGGGGCCGTTAATATTGGGGGCAATGAACCAGAATACGAAAGGTCAAGACGCCGAAGGTCAGGACTATCAGGTCTGGAACCATCTGCCAGAATGGGAAGAGGGCGCCCCCGTGCCGCCCCCCGGTTTTGACCCTGTTGGAGAGCCGGAAAGCCTTGCGCGCCTGAGTGATTTATTGGGGCCGGGAGCAGAAGAACGCCAAAATCAGAAAGACTATACCGCCCTGATCACCAAGGCTTTCGCGCCGCCCGAAAATCATGACGAACCCAATTTAATATTGGCCGAGGCCGGTACGGGTATTGGCAAGACCCTCGGCTATATCGCCCCTGCGAGCCTCTGGGCAGAAAAAAACGGCGGCACGGTCTGGCTCACCACCTATACCAAAAACCTGCAGCGCCAATTGGATCAGGAATTATGCCGGCTGTACCCCGACCCCGACATTAAACGCCAGAAAGTCGTCATCCGCAAGGGCCGCGAGAATTATCTCTGCCTGCTGAATTTACAGGAATTATCTCAAGGGGCCGCGCAGCCGCAAGGGCGTATTCTGCTCGGGCTTGTGTCCCGCTGGGCCAGATACAGCCGTGACGGCGATATGGTCGGCGGCGATTTCCCCGCGTGGCTCGGAGAGGTTTTTGGCCATAGCCGTTTGGCACGCCTAACGGATCGGCGCGGGGAATGCGTTTATTCTGCCTGCGCCCATTACCGAAAATGCTTCATAGAAAAAAACCAGCGAAAGGCGAAAACAGCCGATCTGGTCATTGCCAATCATGCCCTCGTCATGGTGCAGAGCGCCGCGCGTATCGGTGACCCGGATCTGCCAAGCCGATATGTCTTTGATGAGGGTCATCATCTTTTTGATGCCGCCGATAGTGCTTTTTCCGCCCATCTAACCGGGCAGGAGGGTCTGGAGTTACGCCGGTGGATCAGAGGCGCAGAAGAAACCCGCCGGCGCGGCAAAGGCTTGAAGGGCCGCCTTGAAGACATGATCATCGATGATGAGGATGCCCGAAAAGCCCTGGAACATATCATCACCGCCGCCCGCTGCCTTCCGGCCGAGGGATGGCATGGCCGTATCATCGAGGGCAATGCTTTCGGGCCTGCGGAAAAATTCCTCGAATTGCTGCGCCGGCAAATTTTCACGCGCCATCATGGTTCAGATCACTATCACAGCCTTGAAACCCCCGCCGATCATCCCGTTGATGGGCTTTTGGCGGCGGCAGAGACATTTTATTCCGCCTTGAATGATTTGGCGCAGCCGCTTAAAAAACTATCTGCCTTGCTCTTAAAAAAACTGGATGATGAAACGGCGGATTTGGACAGCAACATGCGAACCCGCCTCGATTCCGTCTCGCGCACCCTGACGCGCCGGGCTGACATTCTGACGGGGGGATGGGTCCCCATGCTCAACAGTCTGAAAGGGGATAAGAATGAGAATTTTGTTGACTGGTTCGAACTGACCCGCATTCAGGGCCGGGAGGTCGATACGGGCATGTATCGTCACTGGGTTGATCCCAGCCTGCCTTTTGCTGAAATCGTCCTGAAACCGGCCCACGGCGTCGCCATCACGTCTGCGACATTACGGGATCGAACGATTGATCCAAAAAATAGGGATATAGCCAAAGATATAGAATGGCATGCGGCAGAGGTGCGAACCGGCGGCGCCCATATGATAAATACCCCGCGCCGGCAAAGCCTGAAGTCGCCCTTTAATTATAGGGCGCAAAGCCGGATATTCATTGTTAATGACATGAACAAAGGCAGCCTTGATCAATTGGCCGCCGCCTACCGCGAGCTTATTATGGCCGCCGGCGGCGGGACGCTGGGGATTTTCACGGCAATCAGCCGCCTGCGCGGGGTTCATCAGCGCATTACAGATCATATGGAGCAGCAGCATATCCCGCTTTTCGCCCAACATGTGGATCCGATGAATGTCTCTACCCTGATTGATATTTTCCGGGACGTGGAACATAGCTGTCTTTTGGGAACCGATGCGGTTCGCGACGGCGTGGATGTGCCCGGACAATCGCTCAGGCTTTGCGTTTTTGATCGCGTGCCATGGCCCCGGCCCACCATTTTACATAAAGCCCGAAGAGAGAAGTTCGGCAAACAAACCTATGACGATTTAATCACGCGCCTGCGGCTAAAGCAGGCCTATGGCCGCCTGATCCGCAGCGCAACCGATAAGGGCGTTTTCATCATGCTCGACGGGGCCATGCCAAGCCGCTTGCTGAACGCCTTTCCCGAGGATGTGACCATTGAACGTATTGGTCTGGCAGAAGCCATTCAAAAAACAAGGGGCTTTCTGGAAGAATGAAGCTATCCCCGCTTCATACAAAAATGGTGCCCTTTAAATAGGTTACCGAATATCCCGCAATATGAACCCGTCCCTCCGGCGCAAGATAATGACATTGCAAATCCCCCGCCCGGGCTGAAATCTGCCGCGCGGCTAAAGTTGTCTTGCCCAACCTTTTCGCCCAATAAGGAATCAGGCTGCAATGGGCCGATCCGGTAACAGGATCTTCCGGAATGCCCTGTTTCGGCGCAAAAAAGCGGGACACAAAATCAATATGCGGGTCATCCGCAGGGGCCGTCACAATGACCCCGACCTCATTTATTTCGGCCAGTCTTTCCATATGCGGGGTAACAGCAGCCACGTCTGCCTCAGACGCGAAAACCGCCATATGATCCCGGGCCAGAAAAAGCCGTTCTGGCCGTGCGCCAAGGGCGTGAACAAAATCTTCGAAAATATCTATTTCTGCGGCGGGCCGCGCCGGAAAATCTAGCCGCAGGCGGCCATCCTCGCACCGCTTAACGATCAGAATGCCGGCCTGCTGCGTGCTGAATTTTAAAATATCATCATACCAGTCCAGTTCCTTGAACAAGACATGCGCCGCAGCCAGCGTCGCATGTCCGCAAAGATCAACTTCCGAAACAGGCGTGAACCACCGCAAATGAAAATCCACATCATCATCATCCACCCGGGTGAAGAAAGCCGTTTCCGACAGGTTATTTTCCCGCGCTATATTTTGCAAGAGCGGCTCATCCCCCCAGTCGGCCCCCCAGTCGGCCATAGGGACAACGGCAGCGGGATTGCCGCGAAATATATCCGATGTAAAGGCGTCGACTTGAAATATACTATATTCTGACATGGTCACTCCCCATAATTACGTCATGTAACGATTATTTTCTTTCCCGCCTCTGCGGTTTTTGTTCCGCCAATTGGCGGCGGCATATTTATGCCCTTTTCAGCGGCGGGCCGGGCGGCAATCCGACCCAACCAGGCCTTTAAATGGGGCAGGTCATCGATGGCTACCCCGGCCCAGTCATATGACCTGACCCATGTCCAATTGGCAATATCCGCAATGGAATATGCGCCCCGGCCAGCTCCGGCCAGATAATCTTTATGTTCAAGTTGTCTGTCCAGAACCGTATAAAGCCGCTTCGTTTCATTTTGATAACGGTCGATCACAGCTTGTATCTTTTCCGGAAAATAACGGAAAAATACATGGGCCTGCCCCTGCATGGGGCCAACGCCGCCCATCTGAAACATGAGCCATTGCATCACATCCATGCGGCCTCTGATATCGGCCGGCATGAGCATCCCGGTTTTTTCGGCCAGATAGATCAAAATAGCCCCGGATTCAAAAATAACCAGATCATCATTATCTCTGTCCACATCTCCGGCCACATCTCTGTCAACGATCGCCGGAATTCGCCCATTAGGGTTTAGGGCCAGAAACTCAGGCGTTTTCTGTTCCCCGCTGGATAAGTCAATGTGATGCTGGGTATAATCAAGGCCCATTTCCTCAAGCGCAACAGAAATTTTATGACCATTCGGGGTCGCCGCCGTATATAAATCAATCATGTCACTTCCTCTATCTTATCTGGTTTATCATAGGGTAACTGCGACAGATAGTCCCATGCGGGGCTGCCCAAACACAGACATTCGGTCAGGCATTTCGCGCCAATCTTTTCAGCAACCGCCACCGATCCTTTATTTTCCTTGATAATAACCGAATGAAGCTCGGGGAATTTCTGAATTTCCAAACCATGCTTGCGCATGGCGGACGCTGCCTCGCTGGCATAGCCCTTGCCCCATTCGGACCTCAAGAAACTATAGCCTAGCTCGATCACTCTGGTGATCTCGCCATTCCCGTCAAACGCCTCGGGGCTCAGTTGATAGGACAGGATACCATCCACCTGCGCCCCGTAAAAAAAACTCATGCCGCACCGCCCCACGGGCCTGTTATCTTCCTTTCGGATTACCAGCCGCTGGCCGATGCCGTGGTCTGCCTGCCATTCTATGAGACGGTTCAGATAGGCAATATTCTCCTCATGGCTGCGGGTGCGGCCCAGAATATAACGCATGACCCTTTCATCACTATGCAATTCATCCAGAAAATCAATATCCTGCGCCGCGAAGGGCCGTAAAATAAATCGTGCCGTCTCTACTGTTGTCATAGCCATCCTTTAACGGGCAATGATATTCCCGTCTTTTAAATCAACGTCGATTGCGGTCAATGATTGTCCATTGCAAGGCCCCGCAAGGCATTTTCCGGTTTGAATATCAAACAGCGCCCCGTGATTTTGACAGATAAAATATTGGCCGGTTTTTTCAGTGAAGTCACCCGCCGTCATATTCATGGGAACGAAAGCATGAGGACAAGTATTTTCATAAGCATATACCTTGTCCCCCATACGCTGAATAAAAATATCCCGCAAGTCATCCCCGAGGCCATAGGAAAATTCTTTTGCCTTGCCGTCTTCAATATCCAAAAGGCGGCAAAGTATTTCACCCTTTTTTGGCCCTCCCGGAATATCACTCGCTTTCATGGCTTTCCTTTATGATTTTCAGGCCTTTATGGCTTCCACGGGCCAAAAGCCGGCGTCCAGCTGATAATGTCAACCTTTGCAAAAAGCCCGGCCTTGGCATAGGGGTCATTTGCGGCAAATTTTTCAGCAGCGGCCCGATCGGCCACATCAATGATCAGCATACTGCCCCGGGGCTTATCGCCTTCTGTTAACAGCGGGCCGGCCAGGGTAACGCAGCCTTGTTCCTGCGCATAATCCAGATGCGCCGGGCGGTTGTTCATGCGCAACTCAAGACTTTCCGGTTTGTCCTCGGCCAAAATAATAAAATACATCTGATCTCCTTAAAGTTCACTGACATAGGGACGATTCATAAGATCCTGAACAATTTTTTTCACATCGCCTCCCTTGTGAAGAATTTCATTCACGGCGCCCGCAATGGGCATTTCAATATTCTCCCGCGCGGCAATCTCTGCCAGAATACCCGCTGTATGATAGCCTTCGGCAACCGTTTTACGGCCCGACATAATATCTTCAACCGTTTTTCCTTGTCCCAGCGCCATACCAAGTGACATATTTCGCGACTGGTCAGAGGAACAGGTCAGAATCAAATCACCCAGACCACACAGGCCCATCATTGTCTCCCGCTTTGCGCCAAATATTTCGCCAAAACGCACCATCTCAGCCAACCCGCGCGTGATCAGGGCCGCGCGCGCATTTTCGCCAAGGTCAAGACCCGCAACAATCCCACAAGCCACCGCCAGAACATTTTTAACAGCCCCGCCCACTTCAGCGCCCACAACATCGCTCGACAAATAAGGCCGGAAAGTTGGCTGACCCAACGTTTCAGCAATATTTTGGGCAATCTGCTGATATTTCGAGGCAATGGTGACAGCCGAGGGCTTATCCCGGGCCACCTCACGGGCAAATGTCGGGCCGGACAATACAGCCAGCGGGCTTTTGGGCAAAATTTCAGTGACCAGCTCATTCATCAATTGACCCGTAGATTGCTCAATGCCTTTTGCGCAGAGAACAAGAGGGGTGCTGCCCTTAAGAAATGGCTTCAGTTCAAGGCCTATGGACCGAACAAATTGGGCCGGCACCACCAATAAAATAATATCTGCCGCCGCCGCCTCGCCGATATCTCCCGTCGCCCTGAGAGATTCAGGCAAAGCAACGCCCGGTAAAAAGTCCTTATTTTCATGATGTTCATTGATTGACGTCACAACGTCATCCTCCCGCGCCCAAATCAATACATCCCGTCCCGCGCGGGCCGCCATTGTCGCCAAAGCCGTGCCCCAGGCGCCGCCACCGATCACCGATACTTTATTATAAACCGCCATAACTGCCCTTTTAAATTCCTATTATCTATTATCTATTTTCATGCTTTCACACCCGCCCCGGCCGCAGGTGGCGCGTCTGGATCAAGCGGCCAGCGCGCGCGAGCCGCCAAATCCAAATCATCACACAAGCCAAGGCGCAATCTTTCCACGCCGACCCACGCGATCATCGCCCCATTGTCCGTGCATAAGCGCGGCGGCGGTACGAGCATTGTGAATTTTTTATGATCACAAAGTTGTTTTAAATTACTTTTTAAGGCCGTGTTGGCGGCCACACCGCCGGCCACCACAAGCATATGGTGATGCGCCGGATATTGTTCAAGATATAAATCCATCGCCCGGCCCATGCGATCCAGAATGCTGTCACATATCGCCTTTTGAAAACTTGCGGCCAGATCATATATATCCTGCTGACTTATATCCCCGCCCAATTTTTCCACCTCGCGCCGAACCGCCGTTTTCAGGCCGGAAAAAGAAAAATTGCACCCCGGCTTGCCTTTCAGAGGCCGGGGCAATTTAAACCGCGCATCTAGGCCCCGCTTTGCCGCGGCCTCCACCGCCGGCCCCCCGGGGTAGCCCAGCCCCAAAAGCTTGGCTGTTTTATCAAAGGCCTCGCCCGCCGCATCATCAATGGTGGTGCCCAGCCGCCCATAATCGCCGACCCCCTTTACCGCCAAAATCTGGCAATGACCACCGGATACAAGGAGCAACAGATACGGAAATTCTGCCCTGTCCGTCATTCTGACCGTTAACGCATGGCCTTCCAGATGATTGACCCCGATGAACGGAATATTTTTTGCCGCCGCAATGGCTTTGCCGGTCATCATGCCAATCATGACCCCCCCGATCAGGCCCGGGCCGGATGTGGCGGCCACAGCGGACAAATCATCAAAGCCGCAATTGGCTTCCTCCAGAGCTTGGATAATCAGCCTGTCCATATGGTCAATATGCGCCCGCGCGGCGATTTCCGGCACAACACCGCCGTAGGCTTTATGCTCTTCAAACTGGGACAGTATGACATTGGATAATATCTCGCCCTGCCCATTAACCACCGCCGCCGCCGTTTCATCACAGCTGCTTTCCAAGCCCAGGACCTTAATATTTTTACTCATGTCGCGCATCATTTTACATTTGAGGTTGTTATTTATGGCATCGCCGTTAAATATATTCTACAAAGATTTATGTTTATAAAACCTATTGTATAAGGCTTATTCCCCGTGCAAGACACAAAAAAAAATAACATTGCAGTTCGTATCGGTACAAGGGGCAGCCCTTTGGCGCTGGCCCAGGCCCATGAAGTGAAAGACCGCCTGCGCCGCGCCCATAAGAATTTAACGGATGAGGCGGTCGAAATTATCGTCATGTCGACACAGGGGGACAGAATTCTTGACCGCGCCTTGTCTGACATCGGCGGCAAGGGGCTATTCACAGAAGAAATCGAGACGGCCCTGATCAAGGGCCATATTGATATTGCGGTGCATTCCTTGAAAGATATGCCCACCAGCCTGCCGGAAGGGCTTGAGCTTACCTGTTACCTTGAACGGGAAGATGTGCGGGACGCCTTTATTTCTGCCAAGGCTGGCGCGCTAAAAGATTTGCCCGCCGGCGCACATATCGGCACAGCATCGCTTCGGCGTCA
>JALSHF010000100.1 GCA_026982375.1 Emcibacter sp.
GCTCCGGTAAGTGTTGCCGTTGCTTTGGCGGAGAAGATGGATACGCTGGCAGGATTTTTTGTCCTCGAAGAACAGCCGACGGGTTCTAAGGATCCATTTGCCCTAAGACGAGCGGCGTTGGGGGTGCTTACGATCATAATACAACGCCAGCTACGTTTCTCGATGACGCCAGTTATGGATTGGGCAGTGAAACAGTGCCTGCAATCCATATCACAAGTAATTCAAATGGATGATAAAAAGGAATATAATCGAGTTGGTATAAAAGTTGTTGATACGCGAACAGTTTTTGAAAAAAGCCAGATTATCAGTAAGATGGACGGACAAACATATGGCCTCACCGCCTTTAGATTGCTTGACTTCTTCGCAGATCGCCTGAAAGTTCATCTGAAGGGAAAGGGCGTTCGCCACGATCTGATTGATGCTGTGTTTTCTCTTGGGGGCGAAGATGACCTTGTGCGCTTGATGGCGCGGGTGGAGGCCTTGCAGAATTTTCTGTCCACGGATGAAGGCGCGAATCTTCTTGCCGGTTACAAACGGGCGGCAAATATTCTGAAAGCGGAAGAGAAAAAGGACGGGGTTATCACGGGCGCGCCCACGGCAGGAAGCCTGCCGGAAGAAAATGAATTATTTAACCGGCTGGCACAGGTATCAGCCGCAACAACCACAGCTATTGAACAGGAAAAATTCGAAGAGGCCATGAGCGTACTTGCCACATTGCGCCCAAGTATTGATGCCTTCTTTGATAAGGTCACGGTCAATAGTGATAACAAGCAGGAGCGTCTGAACCGCTTGCGGTTACTGGCGCAAATTCGAAACACCATGAACCGGGTTGCGGATTTCTCAAAGATTGAGGGCTGAGGATATTGGAATATAAATTTCTCCGTCATTCCGGACTTGATCCGGAATCCATTTTGGCAGAGGACTGAGAAGGTTGGAAAATGGACCCCGGATCAAGTCCGGGGTGACGGTATTAAAGTAAAGCTACAGGGAAATGACTATGACGAACTGGGTCTATACATTCGGGGATGGAAAAGCAGAGGGCGATGCCACCATGAAAAGTCTTTTGGGGGGGAAAGGCGCGAATCTTGCGGAAATGTCAAATATTGGCCTGCCGGTGCCGCCCGGTTTTACCATCACCACAGCCGTCTGCAATTATTATTATGATCATCAGGACAGCTACCCCGCAGACCTTAAATCCCAGGTGAACAAAGCCTTGAGCGAAGTCGAAGAAACCGCCGGCGCAAAATTTGGCGATGCGGATAATCCCCTGCTTGTCTCGGTTCGCTCCGGCGCAAAAGTGTCCATGCCCGGCATGATGGATACGGTGCTTAACCTTGGCCTTAATGATGTCACGGTAGAGGGGTTGGCTAAATTATCCGGCAATCCCCGTTTTGCCTATGACAGTTACCGCCGTTTCATTCAGATGTATTCTGATGTGGTGCTGGGTGTTGACCATTATAATTTTGAAGAACTTCTGGAAATACACAAGGAAGAAAAAGGCTATATTCTGGATACAGAGCTTGACGCCGATGACTGGAAGGAACTCTGCACAGCCTTTAAAAACAAGGCCGAGGAAGAATTGGGCTATCCCTTTCCACAGGATGTGACCATTCAGCTTTGGGGCGCGATCGACGCGGTCTTTGGCTCATGGATGATTGACCGGGCGAAAACATACCGGCGCATTCATAATATTCCGGGCGATTCTGGCACGGCGGTTAATGTGCAGTCCATGGTCTTTGGCAATATGGGGGAGACGAGCGCCACGGGCGTGACCTTCACCCGTGACCCCTCAACGGGCGAGAATGCCTATTACGGTGAATATCTGATCAATGCGCAGGGCGAAGATGTGGTGGCGGGCATCCGCACGCCCCATAATCTGACCAAAGTCTCACGGGAACAGGCGGGTTCTGATAAGCCGTCCATGGAAGAGGCCATGCCCGAGGTTTACGCCGAACTTGCGGATGTGTTTGCCAAGCTCGAAGCCCATTACCGGGATATGCAGGATATTGAATTTACCGTACAAAATGGCAAATTATGGATTTTGCAAACAAGATCAGGCAAACGCACCGCCAAGGCGGCCTTGAAAATCGCCGTGGATATGGCCGAAGATAAAATCATCACGCGGGAGGAAGCCATATTAAGGGTGGAGCCAGCGGCCCTTGATCAACTGTTGCATCCCACGCTGGATCCGGACGCAAAGCGGGATATTTTAACCCGCGGCCTGCCGGCTTCCCCGGGAGCCGCTGCCGGTATTGCGGTCTTTACCGCCAATGAGGCCGAGGCCATGGCCAAGGGCGGCCATGATGTTATTCTGGTGCGTCAGGAAACCAGCCCCGAAGATATTCACGGCATGCATGCGGCAACAGGTATTCTCACCAGCCGCGGCGGCATGACGTCACATGCGGCGGTGGTGGCACGCGGCATGGGCCGGCCTTGTGTTTCGGGCGCGGGAGCCTTGCAGATTGATATGGAAAATGAAACCATCTCTGTTATGGGCCGCACAATCAACAAGCATGAGCTACTGACCATTGATGGCAGTACGGGCGATGTGATGTATGGGGCGGTGGATACCATTAAGCCGGAATTAAGCGGTGATTTCAGCCGATTGATGAGCTGGGCCGATGACGTGCGTCATTTAAGAGTCCGGGCCAATGCGGAAACGCCGCTGGATGCCAGAACCGCGCGGGAATTCGGGGCCGAAGGTATCGGCCTGTGCCGCACGGAACATATGTTCTTTGATGCGGAGCGGATTGTCAATGTGCGCCAGATGATATTGGCCGAAGATAAAGCGGGGCGTGAAATTGCTCTTGCCAAATTATTGCCCGTGCAGAAACAGGATTTTATCGCGCTGTTCACCATCATGCGCGGATTGCCCGTGACGGTGCGGCTTCTGGATCCGCCGCTGCATGAATTTTTGCCGCAAAAGACAGAGGACTTCGCCGCGGTGGCAGAGGCCATGGGGGTCAGCATGGCGCAGTTAAAACGCCGCGCCGAGGCTCTGCATGAAACCAATCCCATGCTGGGCCATCGGGGCTGCCGGTTGGGGATTTCCTATCCTGAAATCTATGAAATGCAGGCCCGCGCCATTATTGAGGCGGCGATAGAAGTCTCAAAAGACGGCGGCGCGGCCCTCGTACCGGAAATCATGATC
>JALSHF010000101.1 GCA_026982375.1 Emcibacter sp.
GTTGCTGGCAGCATTGCCCACATCCACGGAGACTATTTCCAGATTTGTCGCCTGAAAATGATCATTGCCATCATCAAAATTACGCGCCAGAAGCCCCCCCAGCATCTTCACCAGACGGGGAATGGGGTTATCGGCCAGATGGGGATAGGCCACATGACCTTGCGTGCCTTTTGCGGTCAGCTTGCTATTCAGGCTGCCGCGCCGGCCAATCTTGGCCATATCCCCGATTTGACCCGGATTGGTTGGCTCCCCCACCAGACAATAATCCAGTTTTTCACCGTTTTTATCCAGCCAGTCGAGCATTTTGATGGTGCCATTGACCGCCGGGCCTTCTTCGTCTCCGGTGATGAGGAAACTGATCGAGCCACCAAAATCACCATTATTCTCAAGAAAATCCGACGCCGCAGAGGCAAAGGCCGCAATGGCCCCCTTCATATCCGACGCCCCGCGCCCATATAATATGCCGTCCTGAATATTACCTTCAAAAGGGCCATGGTGCCATTGATCCGCTTGCCCCGCCGGCACCACATCCGTATGGCCCGCAAAACAGAAATTCGGGGCCGCCGTCCCGATGCGTGCATAAAGATTGTCAACCCTCGCCGTGCCTTCTTCTGAAAAAGGCAAGCGGCGGCAGGTAAAGCCAAGCTGCTCTAATGCCGCCTGCAAAACATCCAACGCGCCCGCGTCCTGCGGCGTAACACTTGGGCAGCGGATTAAATCCTGCGTGAGTTTTACCGGATCTATCGCCATTAATCCCTCAAAAGTTCATTGATTGACGTTTTGGAACGGGTTCGCGCGTCCACCCGCTTGACAATCACCGCCGCATAAAGGCTTGGGCCGGGCGTGCCATCCGGCAAAGCTTTTCCGGGCAAGGCACCCGGGACAACCACGCTATAGCTCGGTACGCGGCCCATGAAAATTTCGCCGGTTTCCCTGTCAATGATCTTGGTTGAGGCGCCGATATAAACGCCCATGCTCAGCACCGCGCCTTCTTCGACGATCACGCCTTCGGCCACTTCGGATCTTGCGCCAATGAAACAATTATCCTCGATAATCACCGGGCCGGCCTGTAATGGCTCTAAAACGCCGCCGATACCAACGCCGCCGGACAGGTGAACATTCTTGCCAATCTGCGCGCAGGATCCGACAGTCGTCCATGTATCAACCATGGTTCCCTCATCCACATAGGCCCCAAGATTAACAAAGGACGGCATCAAAACAGCGCCCGGCGCAATATAGGCCGAGCGGCGAACAACCGCGCTGGGCACAGCGCGAAAACCAGCCTGATCAAATTTTGCCTGATCCCAGCCTTCGAATTTTGACGGCACCTTGTCATACCAATTGGCATTATCCCCCGGCGCGCCCTTGATAATTTCCATTTTATTGAGCCGGAAAGACAGTAAGACGGCCTTTTTAAGCCATTGATGAACGACCCATTTCCCGCCCTCTTTCGCGGCCACCCGGGCCGTACCATTATCCAGAAGATCAAGGGCATGCTCAACAGCATCCCTTACTTCACCTGTGGTTGACGCGTTGATTTCTGACTGATTTTCCCAAGCCAGATCAATTGTATTTTCCAATGACAAATCGGTCATAAATTTTTCCTGTAATATGTTGCGGCTAACTTTTTTTCAGACAATAGTGATTAGCGGTAAACTGTCAATCTTTTACCGCCCTTTTCAGCCATTCCGCCAAGTTTGGTGCGGTATAATCAATATGACCCAAACCATATCCACCCCCGGAATCTTTATGGCCGGAATAGTCATGTTCCGTGCGCACCCATACCGTTTTCATCCCCATATCACGCGCCGGCACAAGATTGCGTGCCATATCCTCTATCATCACGGATTTCTCTGGATTAATGCCCAAATCATCAATCATTTTAAAGTAGCTGGCCGGATCCGGTTTGGGTTTGAACATGGCCGAATTTATATCAAAAATTTCCCTGAAAACGCCTGACAGGCCCAATTTATCGAGGACTTTTACCGCATAATCACGGGACGCATTGGTATAGATTATTTTATCCCCTTGCAGACGATTTATGGCCCCGTTCAAATCTTTGTTTTCCTGCAGGACATCAAAATCAACATCATGAACAAAACTGAGAAACTCTTCTGGCACCACGTCATCTTCCGTCATCAGGCCCCGAAGCGTCGTGCCGTAAGTCTTGAAGTATTTTTTCTGCCGCGCCCGCGCTGCCTCGAAAGGCAGGCCGAACCGCTCGGAAATAAATTCACCCATTCGCCTATCCACTTGAGAAAAAAGGTTGTTTTGCGCGGGGTAAAGCGTATTGTCCAGATCGAAAATCCAATGTTCAATATCTCTCATGGGCATCCTCATTCATAAAATAAATTTTTCTTAAAGTTTCCCCGGTAATAAACTTCTTGTTAAGGGTCATCAGATAACATGTCCCTTATGCGTTTCCGTCCCGCAATATACCAAAAAACGCATCCTGTAACCTGTTTAAACTGAGTATCTTTTATATGGAACCCAATATCGCACGTCTTTTGCTGAAACCCAATAATGAAGATAAAAAACGGGATATAACATCCTTCCCCAGTTGTCAGTTCGAACCGTCTATGATGGTTGACATGTTTCCAGGTCCCGCGCTTTTGGTTGATGGTGATATGAATGTTAAACATCATAATATCTTCGCCAAAGGCCTGCTCGGGCCTATTCATGATCAGGAAGTCTTTCTTAAAAGCATGATTTCAAGATGCCTGTCCAATGCTTGTCCAGATACGCAAAAAGCAACCCTGGACGACAGCAGTGGCCTGCGTCATTATGATCTTTATGCTTTTCCCATAAAACAGGAGCAGACCCAGAATCAGGGCAGAAATCAGGGCAAAAATCTGGCCAAAAATCAAGTCAGCGCGGTTCCATTGGTGTTTTTATTTGGCCGTGAAACAACCGTTGAGCATAATCTGACCAACGCCTTGGTTGACTCCCGCCAGATGTTCAAGGATCTGGTGAGCTGCTCTACTGATTTTGCCTGGGAAACAGACAGCAATGGTCATTTCATCTATGTCTCGCCCAAAGGCATTCTGGGCTATACGGCCTATGAATTGAATGGCAGGAATGCTCAGGAAATGATCATCGGCGCGGAGACAAGAAACCCCTTTGACACCATGGATAAAGTCACGGAAATGGAACTATGGCTCAAGCGGGCAGACGACAGTATGGCGTGCCTTCTTGTCTCTGCGGTGCCCGTGCTGGACAGTCACGCAAAATGGCAGGGCGCGCGCGGCGTATGCCGTGACATTACCCATATCAGAGAAAAAGAAGCACTGCTGCGCCGTACCAATAAACGTGAGCATATACTTAACAAAATCATTTCAACAATACGCCATATTACAACCCCCGCAGATATGATGGAAAATACCCTCAAAGCCGCCATGGAAGGCATCAAGACGGACTATGCCTGTATCTTGGAGAAAACCTCTGGCAGCGGCGGAGACTTCACGGCAGCCGTATGGCAGGAACAAGGCACATCACCAGATCAGGATCTGATTTATACCCTGTGCCAGAAAGCCAGAGAAGTATGGCAAAATTCCGAAAAAAACATAAGTAAAACCCAGACATTCCAATTGGGGGCACTACAGGTTATGATGGGAATCACCAGTCATCACGCCAAAGATAACGGCGCGATTTTCCTCATCAGGCAAAAAAATGACTGGCAAGATGACGAAATACATCTTTTTAATGGCATAACAACCCACCTTGGCATCGCCATCGAACAGGTGATCACCCATAAAGAACTTGAACGGCGCGCCTTTACCGATGAGCTGACAGGCCAGTTAAACCGGCGGGCCTTCACCACAGAGGTCACCAAACGTATCAAAGGTCAAATCAGAAGCCGTACCACCGGCGCCCTGCTTTATATCGACCTTGATAATTTTAAAAATGTCAATGACACCAAGGGCCATGCCCATGGCGATCGAATATTGAAGGAACTGGCCCGTATCATCAATGAAAATATCCGTATCGGGGATTATTCGGCCCGCCTTGGCGGGGATGAATTTGCCATCTGGCTGGATGATGTCTGCGAAGAAGACGCGCTGTTTAAAGCCAGAAAATTCATTGCTGCCGGGTCACAATTGGCCCATATTGCAGACGTTACAGGGCCGCAGCTATCTATTTCAGTGGGGCTTGCGCTCTGCCAACCAGATAATCCGCAAACATTTGATGAGCTGATGAAAAATTCAGACGACGCCCTGTATCAGGCGAAATCAGCCGGCAAGGCAACTTGCGTAATGTATGATCCGGATGCGCCTCAAACAACTGACATAATGATCGGCCAACAAAAAGAAGAATCCAATGCTTAAAAATATTTTCCAACGCCTGCGGGGCGAAAATAATAAAAAATATTCTTATGAGGAAGCCCGTGACGCCCTGGAAGAGCAGAATAAATCGGATAAGACGAGGCTGGCCGGGCATGAGGATACCAAGCCTGAAATCCTGTATTATCTGGCAACAGATCGCTCCCCCGAAGTCCGCCGCAAAATTGCCATTAATAAAAATACGCCCCATCAGGCCGATGATCTTCTGGTGAAAGACGAAGATGGGGAAGTCCGGCAAGAGCTGGCGCGAAAAATAGCCCGCATGCTGCCTGATCTGGGGGAAGAAGAAGTTACGAAAATTCGCGAGCAGGCTATTAATATTCTGGAAACACTGGCCAGTGATCAACTGCCTGAAGTGCGCCGTATCCTGTCCGAGGAACTTAAAACATTTGACTGCGTTCCCAAACATATCGTCATGCGCCTTGCCTCTGATGACTTGCTCGAAGTTTGCGCGCCCATATTGGAATATTCCCCGTTGCTCAGCACAGAGGATTTAAAAGAAATCATCGCGGCGACAACGGTCGATGGCGCCTTGACCGCCATTGCCAAGAGAAGCCATGTGGATGAAGATACCTCGGAGGCAATCACCTCGTCTCTTGACATTCCGGCGGTAGCCGCCTTGCTCGCCAATAAAAACGCGCAGATCAGAGAAGAAACGCTGGATGCCATCATTGAACAGGCCACTGAAATTGAAGTCCTGCATCGCCCCCTGGTAAGCTGCGCCAATCTATCCCTGCGGGCCATCAAACGTATTGCCGGCTTTGTCGCGTCATCTCTGGTCAGCCAGATGATAAGCTCTTATGACCTTGACCCAAGCGTCGCCGAAGATCTTTTGTCCCGCGTACGAAAGCGGATCAAAGACACCAATGTGGGGGATGCGGATGACCGGACTTTGGAGGAGCAAGCCATAAGTTTCTACGAAAAAGGCCTGCTAGATGACGCCTTCATCGAAAATACTGTTAAAAACCGCCAGCGTGAGCTTTTATTCCATTGCCTGTCACAAATGTCGAAGATGCCCACAGCATCGATACGAAAAATCATTGGCTCTAAAAAAGCCCGGCGCGTTGTCGCTCTGGCCTGGCGCTGCGAACTTAACATGAGAACGGCCATCAAAATTCAACTGGAAATTGCCTGCATCCCAAGTGGCCAAATCCTTAACGCCAAAGGCGGACAGGATTATCCATTATCAGAGATAGATATGAATTATGATTTGGCGCTCTATGACGGCGGCGCGTGATGTTTCTTTAAGAATCTTTACGGATCAATGTCCCGACACCATGCTCGGTGAATAATTCAAGCAACAGGGCATGTTCGACCCGTCCATCAATAATCACAGACCCGCCCACACCTTTTTCCACCGCATGAACGCAAGTATCCACTTTTGGAATCATACCGCCATATATGGTGCCGTCCTCAATCAGCGCGCGGGTCTGGCCCTCGGTCAGTTCGGACACAAGCTTTTTATCCTTGTCCAATACGCCCGCCACATCGGTCAGCAATAAAAGACGCTCTGCCTTTACCGAACCGGCTAGCGCACCGGCCATCGTATCCGCATTGATATTATAGGTTTCCCCTTTTTCACCGAGCCCTATGGGGGCAATCACAGGAATGATATTTGTATCCTGAAACATTTCCAGAAATCCCGCGTTGACGTGTTTTGGATAGCCGACAAAACCAAGATCCAGAACCCGTTCAATCTGGGAATTCGGGTCTTTCCATGTCCGGCGCAGCGGCTCGGCAACCACAAGGTTATTATCCTTGCCGCTTAAACCAATGGCATGACCGCCCACGCTGTTAATCGCCCCGACAATAGATTTGTTTATATTGCCGGACAGCACCATTTCAACCACCTCTACCGTGGCTTTATTGGTTACCCGAAGCCCGTCAATGAACGAACTTTCGATCTTTAACCGTTCCAGCATACGGCCTATTTGCGGGCCGCCGCCATGGACAACAATGGGATTCATCCCCACCTGTTTCATCAAAACCACATCATGGGCAAAACTTAAGGCCAGATCTTCATCCCCCATGGCATGACCGCCATATTTGATAACAATGGTCTTGCCGCTGTAACGGCGCATATAGGGCAAGGCCTCGGACAATATGCTGGCTTTTTTAATCCAGCTGGCTTTTTGTTTATCCAGATCCAATGTGGTTTTATCCGTCATAAAAATTCAATTCTCATCCATTAGCCGCCATAAACCAGATCAGCAACAACAGCCCGAAGCTCGGCAATCCCGTCACCCTTCTGTGAACTGGTGATGATTATATCGGGATGCGCGGCTACTCTTTTCGCAATGGCAATCTGCGTCTTTTGCAGGACCTGTTCCTGCGCTGATTTTTTAATTTTGTCAACTTTTGTTAGAATAATCTGATATGAAACCGCACATTCATCCAGCATATCCATGATTTCGCCATCACTATCCTTGATGCCATGCCGGCTGTCCACCAGAACAAAGGCCCGCCGCAGGTTAGGCCGCCCGCGAAGGTAACTTTTCAAAAGCTTGGTCCATTCCTTGACCAGACTGCGCGAAACCTTGGCATAACCATAACCCGGAAGATCGGAAAGATAAAGCCCATCCTCGCCTTTGGTGCCAAGCGTGAAGAAATTTACTTCCTGCGTCCTGCCCGGCGTGTTCGAGGTTCGCGCCAGACCATTTTGACCGGTGAGCGCATTCAGCAGGCTCGATTTACCCACGTTGGAGCGGCCGGCAAAAGAGACCTCCACCATATCGCCCGGCGGCAAATGATCCAAAGCGACTACGCCCAGCATAAAATCTGCCCGCTTGGCAAACAAAAGTCGGCCCCGTTCGATGCGGGCCGCCTTTTCTTCTTCTGTCATATTTTTCAATGTCACAATCTAATCGGCTTTCTCAATGGCCGGAACCTGTTCCTGCCGCCGCATTAATACCCATTGCTGCAGAATGCCCAAAATATTACTGAAGGTCCAGTAGATCACCAGTCCGACCGAGAATTGCGACAGCATGAAGGTAAAGATAATAGGCATGAACAACATGATTTTACGTTGCAACGGATCACCTGATGACGGGTTCATCTGCATTTGCAACCACATGGTAAAGCCCATGAAAATCGGCAAAATACCCAAGGCCAGAAAACCTGTAGGCTCCCACGGGATCAAACCAAATAAATTCGTCACCAACATGGTATCCGGCGCAGACAGATCCTTGATCCAGCCAAAGAACGGCGCATGACGCATGTCAATGGTCACATAAAGCACCTTATAGAGGGCGAAGAATACCGGGAATTGCAAAAATATCGGCAGGCAACCGGTAACCGGATTAACCTTTTCCTTTTTATATAACTCCATGGTGGCCTTTTGCAGTTTAGCCTTATCATCCCCGCATTTTTCCTTCAGAGCCTGCATCTTTGGTTGCAGGATCTTCATCTTGTTCATGGATTTATAGCCTTTGTTGGCTATGGGAAATAACGCCAGCTTTACAATCGCGGTCAGCAAGAGAATAGCCACACCGAAATTGCCGGAGAAATTATATAAAAACTCCAAAAGGTAAAAAATCGGTTTGGTCAGGAAATCAAACATGCCCCAGTCAATGGCATAGTTCAACAGCTTCACATCCTGCGTTTCCGTATAATGATCCAGCAGAGAAACTCTTTTTGCCCCGGCAAACAGGCGGGATTTTTCCTCATAACTATCCCCGGCAGGCAAGGCCGTCCAATTGTGGAAAAAATTGGCATAAAAGGTTTCATCGGCACCATCGCCCCGGCGGAATACTTCTGCGCTGAAATCTTTCTTGCTATCGGGGATCAAGGCCACCAGCCAGTATTTATCCGTAATGCCAACCCAGCCCCCATCTGTGGATTTCGCCGTATTCTTCTCGGTTCTTCCCATGTCTTCAAGGTTTGAATAGGTGAATTCCTCAATGCCTTCATCCAGTGACCACATGGGCCCTTCATGCAGAATATAAAGCGACATGCCCCCCGGGCGACCTTTTCTGACAATGCGGCCATATTGCGCAACCTTGATCGGCACATCCATTCTATTGGTTACTTTTTGAGTGATGGAGAACATATAATCCTGATCAAGGCCGATTGTCCGGTTGAACAGCAGGCCCTCGCCATTATCCCAAGTCAACGTAACTTCGCCGCCCGCTTCCAAAACAACATTATCCGCCGTCCAGACAGAATTCGCATCCGGCCCCTTTGCCCCGTTAATGCCCCAATTGAAATCGACAAAATAGGCTTGATCCGTACCGGCCGGATTAAGCAGGGCCACATCCTTTGAATCTTCGTCCAGTGTTTCCTTGTAATCTGACAGGGTCAGATCATCAATGCGCGCGCCCTTCAGGGCGATGGACCCTTTCAAATGTTTGCTCACAATAGAAATCCGGGGACTGTTATGCAGGGCGTCATCGCGATCTATGGCAATGGACATACCGCCGCTCTGATTATGGCGTGAAGTTCCTTCTGAAATATTCTCAGCAGAACCAAAGTCTGGAAGTTCCTCGCCTTTTTCTTTGGCTTCTGCGGTACGCTGCTCTTGACGCGTCTGCTCCGCTTCCTTTTGTAGCGGCGCATCATAAAAATACGTATACCCCAGTAAAATCGCCATCGTCAGCGCAATAGCGATCATAAAATTACGGTTATCTTGCATGGACTTCTTCTCTAGTTACTTTTTTAAGGAGCCGATTACATTGGCCCCGCAATTACATTTTTCTCTGGCATCTCTCTGGCTTTTGCCTGATTTTTCACTATCAGGAACCGGATCATACCCACTGCCGCCCCAGGGATGGCATCGGCCAATACGCCGCAGTGCCAAAAGGCCGCCTTTAAAAGGTCCAAAACGGTCAATCGCGCCATAAGCATATTCCGAACATGTCGGCAGAAAACGACAGTTCTTCCCGAGCAACGGCGAAAGAGTATATCTATAGACTGTGATCAAGCCTTTCAAGAGCCAGATGAGGATATTCATCTTTTCACCCCGCCAGAAGAGGCCGGATCAGGTTTTCCGTGACTTTGCCCAAGGTGAACCGCGTTTTTATTCTTGTCATTTGACTGGCCCAACCGTTTAAGGCACCAGCTAAAATCGCGAATCAGCTGATCAAAGGGAATATCCACAGCGCTGGACCTTGCAATCAATACATAGTCATGGCCGCCCTTGCCGCCCGCTTTCAGCACCCGGCGCACCACTTCGCGCAACCGCCTTTTCGCCCGATTGCGGCGGACAGCATTGCCAACTTTTTTACTGGCGGTATATCCTACTCTTATGGTCGCATTATCCTCTGGCTTATTATCCTCTGGCTTATCATTCTCTGATCTATTTGCCATTTGCACAATCATGCTGCCTGCGACCCATTTTATTCGCCCCGAAGCAATCCGCAAGAAATCCTGCCTCTTGCGGAGCATTGAAATTTTTACAATTTCATTCTGCGTAGCATTAGCTTCCGATTGAACCATATTTTTCCCAAAATATTTATGACAAACAAAATAAAACCGACCGCTGAAATACAGGGCCGGTTTCTGAAAATATCTATACCCTGATGTCAGGATTTATGCGGAAAGACGCTTGCGCCCTTTTGCCCGACGTGCAGACAAAATCCGGCGACCGCCGACCGTGGCAGACCGTGACCGAAAACCATGTCGACGTTTGCGAACCAGAACACTTGGTTGAAAAGTACGTTTCACTGGAATACTCCATTTGGCGCTATTAATATTTATGCATTCGCATAAAACAGTTATCGCCAAGCCACTATAGCCTGACGTTCAATTACAGAAAGGGTGTATATAACCATTCCCCCAACAAGTCAACGCGTAAAGCCATCAATATTCTGTTTTTTTACAAGGCCGTATTTCGGCAGTATTTCAGCCATTCGGCCTAAATAAAACAGAAAAAATATTTCGACTTTGAGACCGGGAAAATAGTAAGCTTCCCATTAAGAACGATCTGTTGCTATAATAAAAGAAAATATAAGGCTATTATAATATTTATGGGTAAGAAACCAAATAATCTATCCATCAGATCCAACCTGTCCCTGCAGCTTCTGTTGCTGACCATGCTTTTTGTCTTATTGGCGGAAATATTGATATATGTGCCGTCCATCGTAAATTTTCGCAATACATGGCTCGAGGAAAGACTGGCCGCCGCGAATATCGCCATTTTAGCCATCGAAGAAGCCCCTGACCATATGGTCAGTGAGGAACTGGCAAAGAGACTATTGGATAATGCACAGGTCGTGGCCATCAGCCTGAAACAAAAAAACAAAAGACAACTGCTGCTGAATACTGATCAACCATTGGTAATCAGCGCACGCTACGATATTCGCGGCGCCTCCCCTTGGGAAATGATTATAGATACCATAAAAATACTGTTTCATGATCATCCTCACGGCAGCCTTATACAAGTCACCGGCTATGCTGATTTTATGGAACCCGATGATGATACTTTTCTCGAGATTATCTTCCATGAAGACTTATTATGTGAAGATATGCATGAGTTTTCCCTCAATATCATGCTGCTGTCGATCATAATTTCCCTCATTACGGCGGGGCTGGTATATTTTAGTCTTTCGCTCCTTTTGATTCGGCCCATTAAATCAATGACACGAAGTGTGGTGGCCTTCCGCGCCGCGCCGGAAACGCCCCCCTTGATCACAACGGAGGATTTAGCCACCGCAAAACGACAAGATGAAATCGGCATCGTTATGCGCGAGCTTGGCATCATGCAAAATGAAATCCGCAAAGCCCTCTCAGAAAAAAAACATCTGGCCCAATTGGGGGAAAGCGTTAGTAAAATCAACCATGATTTACGCAATATACTCTCCAGCGCCCAGATGGTTTCCGACCATCTAAACAGCATAGATAATCCTCTTGTCCAGAAACTGACCCCCCGCTTTGTCGCCGCCGTGGCCCGGGCCATAAGATTATGTGAGACCACCCTGGACTATGGCAAGGCCGATATTGAAATCCCAACGCTCACCACCGTTGATCTGGAGAGGCTGGTGTCCGAAGTGATCGTCTCCCTTGGCATTTCCGACTCTAAAGAAATAAATTTAATTACCTATATTCCTGATGGTTTCTCCTTAAATGCTGATGAAGACCAGATATTTCGGGCGCTGCTCAATCTATGCCGCAACGCCTTGCAGGCCATACAGGGAGCCGGGCAGGGAGAAGGCCAAATTACCATTACCGCCCATAAGGATAACGACAAAAATATCATAGATATTTGCGACAATGGCCCGGGAATTCCAGAACAAATCAAGGCAAAATTATTTCAGCCCTTCCACGGCAGCGGCAACGGCGGCGCGGGGCTCGGCCTTGCCATATCAAAAGAGATCATCGAAGCCCACGGCGGGTCGCTGGAACTGGTCAAATCAGATCAAAGCGGCAGTCACTTCAGGATTATAATGAGCATTTAAAGCAAGTTTCTATTGTACCACAACGCCTTCACGCCTTTTATCGGCGCCGCCTTCATACCTTGGCCCACCCTTGTCATAATGCACGATCATACCATGCAGACCGCTATTGGTGAGCCTGACCTGAACCTGATGTCCTTTTTTGGTCAAGCCTGCCTCAAGCTTTGCAATATCGGTATCCTTCTCCAGATAAACCTTGCCGCCGCGCGTCAGAAAATGCGGCTGATCTATGGCCTCCTGCATACCCATATTCCAGTCCAGAACATTGATAATGGTTTTGGCGACATAGGCGATAATACTATTGCCGCCCGCAGAGCCAATGGCCATAATCGCCCGGCCCTGATCATCCAGCACAATCGTCGGTGACATGGAGCTGCGCGGGCGTTTCCCCGGCGCGATGCTGTTGGCCACCGGAAGACCATTCTGCTCCGCAATCAGGGAAAAATCCGTCATTTCATTATTCAGAAAAAATCCACCCGCCATAAGCCGGCTGCCAAAGGCGCTTTCCACCGTCGCGGTCATGCTCACCATATGGCCCCATTGATCTATGATGGAAAAATGTGACGTCGAGGGCAGTTCCGGCGTGAGCCCGGCCGCAAAGGCAATGCGGCTGTTTATGGGCGGCACACCCGCCGTGGCTTTTCCCATGGATTTATTCAGGTCGATTTTTCTGGCCCGTTCGGCCAGATAGGTTTGATCCGTAAACATACCCAGCGGCACCTCGACAAAATCACTGTCGGCCATATACATATCACGGTCTGCATAGCCTAAACGTTCGGCCTCCAATATCACATGAACAGCCTGCTGTGAATTAGGCCCCATGGCTTTCAAATCAAATGATTGAAGTAGGCCCAGTATGGACGCGACAGCCCCGCCCCCGGACGATGGCGGCGGCATGCCGCATATGGTCCAGGCCCGGTAAGGCCCGCAGATGGCTTCCCGTTGCTTTGGCTGATAATCGGCCATATCCTGCATGGTCAATTTTCCCGGATTAAATTCCGATTGAGTGACCGCCGCCACAATTTTCAGAGCCAGTTCGCCCTTATAAAATCCATCCAGTCCTTCTTCAGCGATCAGCTTCAGGCTTTTGGCATAGTCAGGATTTTTCAACAGATGCCCCACCGGCCATGCCTGACCCGAAGGATCAAAGAAATAATCACGCGCCGCCTTCATCCTCGGCAGCAGACGATCCCGATTGACAAGGAAATAAAGCCTCGGAGAAATTTTAAATCCATTTTCAGCCAATCTTATGGCCGGCTTGAATAAAGTCTTCCAAGGTAATTTACCGTGATTCTGATGGGCCATATGCATCATGGCAACCACGCTCGGCGTCCCCACCGCCCGCCCGCCCAGAACCGCATCAAAATAGCCTTTTCTTTGCTCAATAACCTCCCTGAACATATCTTTCGTAGATGCCGCAGGGGCCATTTCCCGCCCATCATAGGCGATCACCCGGCGGTATTTCGGGGCCTTCGGGTCGTAATGCATCATGAACGCCCCGCCGCCAAGGCCTGATGACTGTGGCTCCACAAGGCCCAGAACCAGCTGGGTCGCGATGGCCGCATCGACAGCACTGCCGCCCGCATTAAGGATTTCAAGACCCGCATTGGCCGCATGCACATTGGCCGCCACCACCATTTGGCGCGGCGGCTCATTCGAACCCGCCGGCGCGGCACCAAAACCAACCATAGCAATAAGTGAAAGCAGACTTAAGGCACGTATATTAATTTTCGTCATAACGATGACATTCCCTTAAAAAAATAAAAATAAACGCTCGGAAAATTCATTCCATGGCTTCCGCAAGACGTTTTTGAGTAGCCATAATACGCCCCGAAATAATGCCCCTTAAATCACGGCTCTGATCCAGTAATGATTGATCTTCACCGGTTTTCTCAAGCAGATTCATGGCCCGCACCATGCTCTTCTCCAAATTAATCAGGCGCGAAAGGTAAAGCTGGACAGTCTGCATTCGGGCTTGTCTTTCTTCGGCATTCAACGGCGTTCCAACAGAATATATTTCGGATATATTCTGGGATATATTTTGGTATTTTTTTAGGGCATTCCTCAATAGTTCACGTTGCGCGTCAAGTTCTTCGGGCGAGAATGAACCGGTTTCAGGCGGCGGAGGTTTCAGAAACGCTTCCGAATCCCCTTCTGATGCATCGTTGGCTGATGCATCGTTGGCTGATGCATCACTGGTGGCATTTAGTCTTGCCACTATTGGTAATGGTCTGGCTCTTTCCGCCGCCATCTGATCCCAAAGATCATCGGCATTAAGAGAGGGCCCTGCCCCATTTTCCCCGCGCGAACAAGACGCAAGGAAAAGAAGGGCCAAGAGCAGAACCAACGGCGTTTTAAGAAGATAGAATCGTGCCAAGCCATTCTTTATTAAAATATTTTTCAGTATAGTTTCCATATAATCCCAGCCATGAAACCACCATATTATACCAGTGTAGGTCATGAAGTTGACCAGAACAAGACCGGTTCCGGATGAATTTAATAAAAAAATCTATACTATAAGAGATAAAGCTCTTGCAATCCCTTTCCGATACCAGTAGCTTGCGCGCCACAGGCCAGAAATATTAACGTGAAATATTCGCTAAAATTCTGGCCCGGTCATTATGACTATTAAGCGCTCGTAGCTCAGCTGGATAGAGCACTAGACTACGAATCTAGGGGTCGGGAGTTCGAATCTTCCCGAGCGCGCCATCATAGAATTAGATGTGAACTTGACGCCTAAGACCCTGAAGGGTAAGGATGTTTTTGGTATTCTAAAGCCTTTTTTTCTTATATAGATAAATTACTCTGCGAAGATGAATTTAAGCACGACCTGAATTTCCCCTGTGCTTTAGGTGATGTAGAATACAGTTGATAACAGGGAGCAGGTCACACTAACTATATAACATTGAAAACAAACCAACTACTATTATTAGCAGTATGGGAGATTAGTCAAATATTGTTAGCCCTCCCAACAATTTAGCATTCCTACCTATTATTAGTTTTGCTCTTCAGAGCCGCGTCTCGTCATAATGCTTTCAAATTAAATTTAAGTATGGGAGTACAGACGATGAGAATTGGCGTTGATGTGGGCGGCACAAATACCGATGCGGTATTAATGGATGGCCGCAACGTTATTGCAACCAAAAAGACCCCGACAACAGAAAATGTGAGTGATGGTATTGTTGATGCCATAACCTCTGTTCTTGTGCAGTCGGCAACACCTTCGGACAAGATACAATGTGTGATGATTGGTACGACACAATTTACCAATGCCTTTGTAGAAAGGCGCAATTTGGTGGAAGTGGGTGTCATTCGTCTTAGTCTGCCGGCATCGCGGGGGATTCCCCCCCTGACAGACTGGCCGGATGATATTCGGGCTGTGATTGGTGATAACATGCATATGATCAGGGGGGGGTATCAATATGATGGCCGCATAAACAGCGAACTTGATGAAAAAGGAATTCTGGCGGCTGCACGTCAACTGAAAGCAAAGAGAATAAAGGCCATAGCCATATCGGGTCTTTTCTCCCCTATTAACAGTGCCATGGAAGAGCGGGCGGAAGAAATCATCCTGAATGAGATTCCTGACAGCATTGTAACCTTGTCGTCCAGAATTGGGAGAATTGGGCTTATAGAGCGTGAAAATGCGGCCATTATGAATGCAAGTCTCGCTGATCTTTCAATAAAAATCGTATCCTCCTTTCGGCAAGCGCTTGGTGACCTTGGCATCATGGCGCCTTTTTATATTAGTCAGAATGACGGCACTTTGATGAAAGCGGAATTTGTCGAGAAATATCCTGTTCTAACCTTTGCATCGGGGCCAACAAATAGTATGCGGGGCGCGGCATATTTGTCGGGCATAGAGAATGCTGTGGTCGCTGATATTGGTGGCACGACCACGGATATTGGTATGTTAATGAATGGCTTTCCCCGAGAATCGTCGCTTACGGTCGATATCGGCGGGGTTCGAACAAATTTCCGCATGCCGGACATTCTGGCCATTGGGCTGGGTGGGGGATCAATTGTTAATACTGAGGGAGCCTTGCGTGTTGGCCCACAGTCCGTCGGCTATAAATTGATGGACGACGCTATGGTCTTTGGGGGGAAAACATTAACCACAAGTGATATTGCCGTTGCTGCTGGTTATGCAGATTTTGGTGATCCGGCCTTGGTCAAAGGGCTTTCGCCAAAAATCGTTTCCGGTGCTGTTACGCGCATCCATGAAATTGTCACGGAGGGCATAGACAAAATGAAAACCAATGCCGACCCTGTTCCCCTTATTCTTGTTGGGGGCGGAGCGGTATTGATTGATCGCGATATTCCCGGAACATCGGAGGTTATTACCCATGAGCATGGGGGGGTTGCCAACGCCATTGGGGCTTCGATTGCACAGGTGGGCGGTGATATTGACCGTGTTGTCTCCTATGACGCGTTGGGAAGAGACCAAGCTCTGGCTGAAGCAAAAGAAGAAGCCATAGAAGCTGCAATAACAGCCGGAGCAGAGCCGGGCAGCGTTCAGGTGGTCGATATTGAAGAAATCCCCTTGTCGTATGTGCCGGGCGGCTCTGTCCGGTTGCGGATAAAAGTAGCGGGGGATTTGAATTTGGATAATATTGCGAGGGCAGGAAAATGAAAATAGAATTAAATGACCTTGAGGATTTCGCCCGTGGGGCCGCATTTCTTGGTACGGGCGGCGGGGGCGATCCCTATATCGGCCGTCTGCTGGCGAAACATGCGATTAAGGAATATGGCAATCCTGAAATAATTGAGCCGGAAGATTTGGCAGACGATGCCCTTGTTTTTGCCATTGCTATGTTGGGGGCGCCGACGGTTTTGGTGGAAAAGGCGGCTTGCGGCGATGACATTGATTTGGCTATCGACAAGCTTTCCAAACGGTTGGGCCGCAGGCCGGATGCTTTAATACCCATAGAAATCGGCGGCATTAATTCTACCATACCGATTGTCGCTTCTGTAAGGAACGGAATACCACTGGTTAACGCGGATGGTATGGGGCGTGCTTTTCCTGAAATACAGATGGTGACGTTCAATGTATATGGTTATCCGCCGACACCCTTGTCAATTGTGGATGAACATTTAAATGCAGTTGTTGTGGATGCGGAGGACGCCAAAACAGCCGAGGATTTAGTGCGCTCTGTGGCTATTCAGATGGGGCTTAGCGTCATGACGGCAAATTATCCCGTGTCTGGCGCGGTGGTTAAGAAATATGCGGTCAAACATACCCTGACCCTGGCACTTGAAATCGGGCGGGCCATAAGCCATGGACGGACACAGGGTGAGCCTGTGAACAGTCTGTTGTCGTATCTGGAGTCTACGAAATATTACAAGCATTGTAAAATTTTGTTTGATGGGAAAATTGTTGATATTAAAAGGGAAACAACCAAGGGTTTTTCCGTAGGGCATTGCCGTATCGATCCCTTGTCTGGCGTGGGGGATAGCGTGGAGATCATTTTCCAGAATGAGAATCTCGTCGCCAAGATTAATGATAAACTCATTGCCATGGTTCCGGATTTAATATGTGTCGTTGACAGGGAAACAGCAGAACCCATACCCGTGGAGGCCCTTCGATATGGACAGCGGGTTAAAGTTATCGGAGCCAGTGTCCCCCCGGTAATGCGCACCCTCGAAGCAATAAAAATATTTGGACCGCGTGCTTTTGGTTTTGAGGAGGACTATATCCCCATTGAAGATATTTCTCCATAACAGGCAGGTTAAGGAAATTGACTGGTGAAACCACCTTGTTATACTAACTATATGAACGAAGATAGTCAGATAGGAGATTCAGGTTTAAGTTCTTGGCTGGTTACGGCCAAAGTTATGCCGCCCAAACACCATATCACTTTGGCTGAACGTAAATCTGCTCTTGATATATTGCTCCACAATCAGGAACGCTCCGTTACAATATTGGAAGCGACAGGGGGATTTGGCAAAACAACATTACTCTCTTTATGGCGTATTAAGCTGTTGGATATGGGCCATATTGTTGCATGGGTTACGTTTGACGCCGAAGATACGGCAAATACACTCATAACTTATTTTACCTATGCATTTCAGACATCCGGTTTGAATATGGACCAGTCCGGCCTTTTGTCGGACAGTGGCTCTGAGCGCCTGGACCCCCTTCATCAGTTAAATATCCTGATTAGTTTCCTGCAGAATGTTGATAAAAAAATTGTTCTTATGCTGGATGATGTTGATCGTATGATTGATCAGGAAGCCCTGCAAATATTAAATATGATGATCCGTCATGCGCCAGATAATCTTCATATTGCCATCGCCTATAGGCACAATCCGGGCATAGCTTTGAGCAATCTTTTACTTGATGGTACGGCCATAAGACTCACGGCTTTTGATCTGCGCTTTTCTTACGATGAAATAGGCGAGCTTTTTGAGGGACGTCTGTCTAAACAGGATATGGAAACTATTCATGAGCGATCAGAAGGTTGGCCTGTTGCTCTGCGTTTGATGAAAAGGGAAATTGATAATAATGGAGATTATATAGATAAAATCCAGCATTTTTCCGGGGGCCGCGGCTTAGTCTCTGAATATTTCAATGAACAATTATTTTTACGCCTGACCGAGGAAGAGAAGACTTTTCTGCTGGATATTTCAATTCTGGAATGGCTTGAAGCGCCCCTGATTGATGCCGTAAGAGAAACATCCAATGCCAGTTATATTTTAAATGAAATATTGCATTTGGAAGGCATTATAGTGCCTTTGGAAGGGAAAGGTGACACCTACAGATTGCATGCTTTATTCAAAGATTTCTTATTTGATTTATATAAAGCCAAAAAACCGGATCGGTTTCTCAATCTCCATCGCAAGGCCGCTTATGTTCTGTCAAAAAGCAATCGGTTATTGACCGCCTTACGTCATGCCACCCACGCGGGGGATAAAATACTGATCGGTGAAATCCTTGAACAGGCCGGGGGCATAAAACTATGGGTCAGGGAGGGGATGACACGTATCATCCCGGCAAATCAACTAATTGATGACGAAATAATCAGTTATTTCCCAAGGCTTGGATTATTGCGTTGTATCGTTCTGATAAAAACAGGCCATATTAAGGCCGCTCAGGCTCTCTATCATCATATAGAGAAGGAAACTTCAGGTTTCCAAAAGGACAGAATAGGCGGGGATGACAGCTCTTTATATATGGATCATACGGTAATTCGTTCCATGCTGGCCGCCTATGCCGGTTTGCCATTAAGCAGCGAGTTAATTTTTTTAGTGTCCAATGAAATCAATAATATTGATGATGTTGAGTCCAGTGTGATCGGTTTTTATAATAATATGCTTTGCCTTGCTAAATATCAACGAGCTGAATTTTCCGAGGCCTGGTTTCACGGACAGGAAGCGACAAATTACTATGAAAAGATAGGCTCTGAATATGGTAAAATATTCATTGATTTTCACTTTGGAGCCATTGCCATGGCGCAGGGAAAGGCCTCTGATGCCTCTGGCTATATTTCAAGGGCATCAAGAAATGCGCATCGTTTTTTTCCAACAGATAAAGAACCCCGCTTAATCGGAGAAATATTAACGGCGGAATTAAAGCTTGAGAAAAATGATATAAAAAAATTAAACGGAAAATTTCAAGATATTACGAAACGTTTGTATGAAAGTGAAGCATGGTTTGATATTTATGCTGTCGCCTATAGCGTTGCTGTGGAAATAATCAAAGAGCAGGGCATTAAGGATATAAGCGAATTTTTGAGGGACGCCATAGAAAGTGCCGAAGAAAAAGGCCTTTCAAAACTGATTAGTTTTCTTGTGGCCTTACAGGTTCATACCCTAATTACAGATGGACAGAAGGAAAAGGCACAATTGCTTTATGGCAAATCTGATATTCCAAAGGCCATAGACGAAATTTTTAATCTTGAAAATAATTCCTGGAGAGAAGTGGAAATATATTCTTTTTGTTTTATTTTGATCAAGATGACGACATCCGCTTTTGATGAAGCACGAACAGTTTTATCCAGATTTCTGTCTTTTTCTGAAAAAAGCAACCTTATTCGTTCTCTT
>JALSHF010000102.1 GCA_026982375.1 Emcibacter sp.
TGCCAACGATACTCGAAGGCATCGCTGAGGCTTGTGGTTATACCCAGAATATCGTCATGATAACCGAGCATACCCGCACCCGTCTTGCGCGGCAGATCAGTTTTGAAAATGCCGATCAGGAGGGTGTTATTCCCTTGATTAATCTATCACCTGAATGGGAACAGGCTTTTATGGAATCACTTGTGGGCGGCGGCGAAGAAAAACAACTGGCCATGCCCCCAAGTCAATTACAGGAATTCATTGGCCTTGTACGCATGACATTCGAAGACAAGGCCCATGCCGGAGAATTGCCGGTTTTATTAACCAGCCCAATGATCCGTCCCTATGTCAGATCCATCATTGAACGTTTCCGGCCCGCAACGGTGGTCATGTCCCAGAATGAAGTCCATCCAAAGGTTAGAATAAGAACGCTTGGTCAAATATAGGGCCGGGCCCAAAGGCAAATTTAAATATGCGGTTAAAAATATTCACTGCCGATAGTATGCAGGCCGCCCTGTCCAGGGTTCGGGAAGCCTTGGGCGATGATGCCATTATCATTAATTCCCATGAAGAGGATGGCAAGGTTAGCGTAACAGCTGCCATGGAAGCTCCCGCGCCGAAAATAAGCCCGCGAAAGGCGCAAAAACCCAAACCAAAAAAAGCGCCTGTTCAAAAATCCCTTAGGGACTTGGAACATGCCGATCATGTTGAAACCGTGAATTTATCCTATTTTCTGGCCCATCACGGCATAAGTAAAGCCATGACCGACAGGATGCTCGAAACAGCCGCGTCATTTGATGAAGACAATAACATTAATGCTCTGGCAAAATCACTGGACTTAATGTTTCACTTTAGCCCGATCAATAATGATTACCAAAATCGCCCGATCATGCTGGTGGGGCCGCCGGGGGTTGGGAAAACTGTCACGGCAGCCAAGCTGACCAGTCAGGCCGTATTATCCGGCAAGGCGGTGCGCCTGATCAATACGGATACTATTCGCACGGGCGGTACGGCCCAGTTGAATGGCTATGCCGAAGTTTTGAAAACCACCGTTATTGAGGTTTCCGAACCCGCCCTTCTGGCCCCGGCCATCGACACAAACAAGCAACCCGAAGAGCTGGTCATTATTGATACCATGGGTTACAACCCGTTTGATCGCCATGAAATGGCCGAATTACACGCGTTCATCACAGCATATGATGTGGAACCCATATTAGTGATTGCGGCGGGAACCGATCCGCTGGAGGCCCGGGAAATTTCACAAACCTATGCCAATCTTGGCGTCCGCCGGTTCATTGCCACAAGGCTGGATGTCGCCCGAAGATATGCCAGCCTGCTTGTCGTCGCCGAGGCAAATAACATGAATTTTGCCGGGGTTGGTATAACGCCCTATCTTGCCAAGGGAATTGAGACGGTCGATGCTTTAAGCCTCGCCAAGCTCCTTACCCGCGTTGATGATCGAAAGATTTTCAGCCCCGTCAGTGAAGAAGACAGTAAAACAGAAGACTATGACGACCTTATAATTGATGATATGGAAGGCGAAATACCATGAGATCCCTTAAAAAAACTGGCTCCAGAATCATCACGGTTGCTTCGGGCAAAGGCGGTGTCGGCAAAACCTGGGTCTCAACCACGTTATGCCACCTGCTAGCCAGTCAAGGAAAACGCACCCTCTTGTTTGACGGTGATCTTGGCCTTGCCAATGTGGACATTCAGCTCGGCCTTCTGCCAGAGGTTGACCTGGGGCAAGTCCTGTCCGGCGCCATAACGCTGGATCAGGCCATGACATCTTTCGATATGGGACATTCCGGCATTAACAAGGAACAGGGAGTCTTTGACGTCATATCCGGTCAATCGGGTTCCGGCAGTCTGGCCTCCTTGAAAAAGGAACGGCTTACGCGCCTCAATCAGGATTTGGTCACATTATCACGCCAATATGACCTGACCATCATGGATTTGGGAGCCGGCGTTGAAACATCTGTCATGACCCTTTGCGAGATGTCCGATAAGGTCGTTGTGGTGGTCACGGCTGACCCGACCTCCCTCACCGACGCCTATGCCTTTATCAAATTAAACCATCGCCGCGATCCAAATATAAATCTGGCCATTCTGGTGAATATGGTCGAAGATCGCCATGAGGGCGTGCGAACTTATGAAACCCTGAAAAAAGTTTGCGAGAATTTCCTGAAATTTACCCCGAAATATCTGGGATCTGTCCGGCGGGACAAACATGTGGTTGACGCCATTCGCCATCAAAAACCCCTTATGCAACGCCATCCCAAAAGTCTTGCCGGCGAAGATATGCTGGAAATTGCCAAAAAAGTGTAATTAAAGCGTAAATTGGTGTAATATAAGGGTATGAACGATATTCATGCCCCAATATCAAATACCCCCTCGTGACGAGCGACGGCACCGCGCGGGTTACCCGTGCCTCCTCCACATCTGATGATAGTTCCGCCCAGCAACAGCCTCATGATAAAAAATCCCCCGCGCCGGAAAAGATTCAGGAGCCAAAAGAAAAGCCCGCGTCTTACGATACGGCAGTCACTATTTCCGCCAGCCTTGTCAACCTCGAGGAAGGCAGTGAAGTCTCGGCGATGTACCTTGGCATTGACGGTCAGGATCGCCCGCTTATTGCCTCTGAAACAGGAACTTATGTCATTAAATATGATGTATCACATCAAAAAGATATTGAAAAAATTCCGGCCAATGCGGCTCTTGCCGTCAAAATATTAAAACTGGACAGGGAAATTGAAGCGCGGCTTATCTATAACCCGCCACCAAATACAACAACACCGGAAAACCCGCCGTTATCAATAGCGGTCACATTGGAACTCACCGCACTGGGCAATGCGCCCCCGAAAATCAGGAGCCCCCTTGATCAAAGCCCCCTGCCCATTGAACAGCAGCAAATCTCTTACAGAACAACTGATATTTTCCGCGCGGAGAAAATCGCAAAGGACAGCGCCAATAAACTGAATGAATTGCCCCTGCCCGCAACCACGACCAATTACACCTTGTATGAAAGAGCAACGCCCCAGCAGAGCCGCCCTGCGGCAATCATCCAATCTTCTATTGCTGGAAATGGCTTAATTGCCCAAGAACAGGCGGCCAAACTTCCGCAACAAAATCTGGGACGAACTCTGGCCCCTCCGGCAACAGCGCAAAGCAATCCAGAGAAAATATTACATGTCAACATGCCGGCAACCGTGGTCAGAAACATCCCCGGGGAAATCCTTAACCTTCCTGAAATTGTCCAGAAACAGCTCGGACAGGCAAGTCGCCAAGATAACATGTTGGATGGTATAAAGGCGGGCCGTAATTTCACGTTACAAATTCAATCAATTGCTGTTCCAGATACTCAAGCCCAAAACCCAACAGTAATTCCGGCATCTGAGAATAAAATCACCCCAATGACAAAGTCTGAGCCAAAAGCAGAAGCTGCATCCGTAACAGCATCAATGCCCGCGCAAAGCTTTTGGGGTATTGTCATTGATCCCGCGAAGAATATTGCGCAACAGAATACGACTAACATAAATTCTGCCGCGCCGGTCATGCCCAACAAAAACAATCATTATCCGGGCCAATATAGTCAAAACGCCAACCCTAATCCTGCCCATCCTAATCCTTCCAAGGCGAATGAATTCATTTCACTATATATTGCAACGCCGGTTTCGGTGATCAAGATTCAAAGCCCCATTGAACTTAAAGCGGGAACAGTGATTAATTTTAACCTTCCGCCACAAACCAGTCAAACCGAGGCCGTGAGCAGCCAAAAAACGGAGCGGCAGCTTGAGAATACGAACCCACCAATAAATACGAGCAAAGGCGGGGCAGAAAATGCCGCAGGCGCAGCGGCACAAACAATATCACCGCCCCCCGCGCCCATGACAGGAGCACAAACCTCCCCGCAACCACTGGAAAATTTTGTTCAGAACTGGCAATCCTTGAGCCAGTTACTATCAATTATACCCCCCCCTGATGATGCTGTGGCCGCTGCCCACACTCTGGCGCTGGGCAACAGAATACCCGGCATTCAGAGTCCGGCACAAATGACCTCCAGCATGCTGTTCTTTCTCGCCGCTTTGGGAGCGAAAAATCCTGCGCGAATATGGCTGGGCCCCGCCGTCACGCAGCGCATAGAAAGGCTTGATCAGGGTAAGCTGTTGAATATGCTTGATAATGATATGAAACGCATATTCAGGTTAGGGGCTGAAACAACGGCCAATGATTGGCGGCCTGCGCTGATCCCCATGCAGGTTGGGACGGACGTTCAGGCCATCCCTATCTTGACTCGCCAACTGGTTGATGAAGACGCCGACAAAAATAACAAGGCCCCTGAAGATGACGACAAAAAAGTCGCCACGCGTTTTATTGTGGAATTAAATTTAAGCGAAATTGGCAAGATTCAGGTCGATGGCTTACTGAAAGAAGCCAAACTCAACATCATTATCCGATCAAAAGCCATCTTGCCGGCAAGTATGAAAAAGGATATGTCTAACAAATTCATCACATCATTGGAAATCAGCGGCTTTACCGGGGACCTTCAATTTAAGGATAACATGTCACCAGATATATCCGTGAAAAATATCATCAACCAGAAAATTCATATGCTCAAGGCCTAGAAAGAATATATTCCTATGGTAAAATCTTCGTCCTCTTCTGAAGAAAAAGACATCTTGCCCTCATCAGAAAACCCCTATCGTAACAAAACCTATATCGTTTCAATCACGCAGGAAATTGCCCTGAACCAAAAAACATATTTATTTGGGTTACGTTATGTTCCGGATAAACTTATATTGGGTCATGACGGTCTGGCCGATTATTTAAAACAGCGGCTCACCCATAAAACCACAAAAGCAGAAAATCTGCCGCCCCATATTCTGGCCCATGATATTCTGGAAGATATTACAAATCATATCATTCCGAAATGGATTGAAATAAATCTGGTTGATGAAGAAAACAACCATGGCCAGAATATATCGGTCACCATTGAAGACCGTCAACCTAATTGGGAAAATGATGCCCTGTTAGAACGCCTTCCGGCTATATTCTAGAGCATTATTAACCCGTATTTATCAGCCCGTATTTTGACGGCGATGCATATTAAGGGCCAGTTCGTCCAGTTCGTTTTGCTGACGCAAATCACGGGCGCGATATTCCCGCTCCCGCTCCCGCTGTTCAACGACTTCGTATTTTTTCAGTTCCTTAAAGGCTTCGGCCACTTGGTCTTTACTATTTTCGATGGATACGTCGATTTCCAACATGGAATTCACGATATTCACCCGGCGGGCCATGACGTGCTGTGCATAACCGGCATAGGCAATGCTGACGACGGGGGATTCCGCTACTTTTTTTTGTTCTGCAATCAATTCATTTTGAAGGTCTGTTAAATTCTGCTTGAGATCATCCCGCATTTTTTCCAATGCAACCAAATCTCTGCGTTTTTCATCCAATTGCCACTTTTGCAGCCGGATCATGCCTGTCATACCTTTACGATTCATTCTATCAACATTCCTGTCTTATTTTTATTATTTAAACATTGGGGCTATTCTTTAGTTTTGATCAATATCCGCCGGAGCATTTTGCAATATCTGGGCAAGCTGTTCATATCCCTCCTCCAGTAAACTGCATTCAGTTTTTTGCTGCGTCATGAATTCTTCAAGTGCAGGATGAAAATGAATGGCCGCATCCACGTCCTGATTTGCACCAGGCCTGTAAGCACCGAGGCGAATCATCTCTTCCATGTCATTATAGTCTGCTAAATATTTACGAGCGGTAACTAAAAGATCATTTTGTTCATTATTATTACATCCGGGCATTGTACGGGAAATTGACCGCAAAACATTGATCGCCGGAAAGCGTCCCCGTTCGGCAATGGCGCGGTCAAGAACGATATGGCCATCTAATATACCCCGCACCGCATCGGATATGGGTTCGTTATGGTCGTCCCCCTCTACCAGAACCGTAAAAAGTCCCGTGATCGAGCCCTTATCGATACCGGGGCCAGCCCGCTCCAAGAGCCTTGGCAATTCTGTAAATACCGTCGGCGTATAGCCCTTGCTGGCCGGTGGCTCCCCGCCAGCCAGACCAATCTCTCTCTGAGCCATGGCAAACCGCGTGACACTATCCATTAAACACAGAACATCATTGCCCTGATCGCGAAAATATTCACTGACGGTTAAAGTCAGATAGGCTGCCTGACGCCGCATAAGCGCCGTTTCATCAGAAGTCGCCACCACAACGACGCTTCTGGCCAGCCCTTCGGGGCCAAGGTCATCCTCTATAAATTCCTGAACCTCGCGGCCCCTTTCCCCAATAAGGCCGATAACCGATACGTCTGATCTGGCATAGCGGGCAAACATTGACAGAAGAATGGATTTTCCAACACCTGAGCCAGCGAAAATACCCATTCTTTGCCCCTTGCAGCAGGTGACAAAAGTATTCAGCGTTCGCACCCCCAAGTCAATTTTGCCGCCAACACGCTGGCGCAAATGTGCCGATGGCGGCTGCGCACGGATGGGATAGGCTTCTGCCCCGGGTTTTATGGGGCCTTTGCCGTCAATAGGTTCTCCCATGGCGTTAATCACCCGGCCCAGCCATTGATTTGAAGGATGGGCAACAGGCGTTTCGCCCTCAACAAAAGCCTGACAGCCAACGCCAACGCCTTCGAGCATTGAATAAGACATAAGCAACGCCCGGTCCGCCTTGAAACCGACAACCTCACAGGCAACAACGTTATCCTGACGTGACAATAGATTAACGCGTGACCCGATACTTAACGATCTCTGCGCGCCGGCGACCTCAACCAAAAGCCCTTGAATACCAACAACCCGGCCATAAAAGCGCCAGCTATTCATTCTTTCTATTTCAGCTTTCAAACTATACACGGCTATCCACAATGATTTTAGGTAATTACAGCCTATGATACGCTAAATATGGCAGTTATCACAGAAAAATATGCAAAAAATGATAATATTTTCTTTTAAATTATCATTAACTTAAATATTCAGTAACACTCATTAACTTTCTTATATTACAATGACTTACAATGAAAAAAGTCTATATTATCAGGGTAGCATTATTAACATTCCCGATAAAAACACCATATTTTATAACCTTGGTTACCTTTTGTTAACCAATTGTGTTAATAATAGTTAACAAGAAGAGGTTAATAGCATATTTTAATCATTAATATATTTTAAAGAAACAGAAACATAAAGGGTTCTAAATGCGCGTTTTACTCATAGAAGATGATCCATCCACGTCAAAAAGCATCGAGTTAATGTTAACAGCAGAAGGCTTTAATATTTACAGTACCGACCTTGGTGAAGAAGGTATCGACCTTGGCAAGTTATATGATTATGACATTATTCTGCTTGATCTGAATTTACCGGATATGCATGGGTATGATGTCCTGAAAAAATTACGCCTGTCAAAAGTAACCACCCCTATCCTGATCCTGTCCGGCATGGGTGAATTGGAAAATAAAGTAAAAGGGCTTGGCTTTGGCGCCGATGATTATTTAACAAAACCATTTTATAAAGAAGAGCTTGTTGCCCGAATTCAAGCGATTATCCGCCGGTCAAAAGGCCATGCAGAATCTATTATCCGCACCGGAAAACTGGCCGTGAATCTTGATACAAAAACAGTTGATGTCAATACGCAGCGCGTTCATTTGACCGGCAAGGAATATGCCATGCTGGAACTGCTGTCATTACGGAAAAGCACGACATTGACCAAAGAAATGTTCCTGAACCATTTATACGGCGGCATGGACGAGCCTGAATTAAAAATCATTGATGTCTTTATTTGTAAATTACGCAAAAAACTAATGGCCATTTGCGGTGAGAACTACATCGAAACTGTTTGGGGGCGCGGATATGTATTACGTGACCCGGAACATAAGGAAGATGACGTCGCTGTTGCCAGCTAATCAAAAACATCTATTGTCTCCGGTAAATTCTACATTTACCAAAATGAGAAGGCCACTTCTAAATTCTTAGAAGTGGCCTTTTTATTTTTTCATTTTGAACATTTAAAATGGTCTTTATAATATGGCTTATCCCGCTTTCAGTGCCTGGGTCATATATTCAGAAGTCTTATATAGTCCCCGTTTCCCTGAAACAGGTTTAAACTTGTCCGTAAGGCCCAAAACGGTTTCGGCAGCCCCCAGAAACAATGTCCCGTCTTCGGGCATCTGCTCGCGCAGACGGTTTAACACATCCGCTTTTGTGTCCTGATGGAAATATATCAATACATTACGGCAGAATATCACGTCAAACTTTCCCAACATCCCGAAACTATCCAAAAGATTATAGGGTTTATAAGTCACCATATTCCGGATATCTTCCGAAATCTGCCACATTTCACCGGCTTGGGTGAAATATTTCATCAATAGCTTGATCGGCAATCCCCTTTGGACTTCAAACTGGGAATAAATCCCCGCTTTTGCTTTATCAAGAACGTCCTGAGACAGGTCGGTTCCGATAATCTCAATCTTCCAGCCACTGAGCTGAGTTTCCATTTCTTTTAAAATAATACCTAAAGAATAAGGCTCCTGTCCGGTTGATGCCGCCGCGCACCAAATACGAAGCCGTTTATTCGCTCTGTTTTTCATAAGCGCGGGAAGGACATCTTCTTTAAATAAGTCAAATGGCGTGTTATCACGAAAGAAGAAAGACTCATTTGTTGTCATGGCGTCGGTCACTTCACGGAGCAAGTCTTCCTTGCGCCGCAGCCGAATTTCATTAATCAGGTCATCCAGTGTTTCCATGCCTTTTTTACGCGCAATAGGCGTGAGGCGACTTTCCAGCAAATAAACCTTATCCTCTGAAAGAACCAATCCTGATCTTTCTTTCAAAATCTTGCTTAGTAGTTCAAAATCTTCTTTTCTCATGATGTCCGTCCTACTAATTTTTCTTTTATTTTTAAGCCAATTTGGTTCAGGGGGTATATGCCACTGCATAATCCCGCCCGGCTTACGGCGCCCGGCATTCCCCAAACAACACTTGTCTTTTCATCTTGCGCGATTAATGTTCCGCCGGCCTCTACCAGTTTTTTACTGGCTTCAAGACCATCATGCCCCATACCTGTCAGCATTATCGCAAATACTTCAGAACCATAAATATCGATAAGGCTTCTGAACATTGGCTCAACAGAGGGCCGGCAGAAATTTTCTGCGGGATCCTGATTGAGTGCAACGGTTTTTTGCCCGTTTTCCTCAATAATTTTCATGTGATAGCCGCCGGGCGCCAAATATACTTTGCCATTCTCGAGAATGTCGCCATCCTCCGCCTCTTTACACTCTAAACCGGTGGATTGACTTAAATGATTCGCCAAAATTTTTGTAAAAGTTTCCGGCATATGCTGCGTTATCACGATGGGCATATTCACCTTACCCAAATCTTTCAACACGACGAGCAGAGCTTGTGGCCCCCCCGTGGAACTGCCAATGGCTATAATGGATATTTTATTGTTTGAAAAGCTGCGTTTATCAATGGCCTTGCCCATTTTCATGATTGGCGTAAATTGTTTATCAATAAGGCTGCTTTTCTTACCTACATAGACCGCGTCATTATTTCTAAGCCGGCTTGCTGCCGCGATACTGATAACCTTGCTGATAAGCTCTTCCTGAAAGCTCAGAGAAGAAGCGACTTCGCGATTACAATCCGGCTTGGATACATAATCTGACGCCCCTAGAGACAAGGCTTTCATGCTGACTTCCGCATTACGCTTTGTCAAGGTTGACGCCATCACAACTTTAACTTTTGGATTTATCTCGAAAATTTTTGGCAAGGCCGTCAAGCCATCCATAACAGGCATTTCAATATCAAGTATAATAACTTCCGGATCGTAGCGTGACATACTAAGCAGAGCCATTTCACCGTTACCCGCCGTACCAACGATCTGGATCGCCGGGTCTTCGCCAAGCCATTTGGACATCAATCCTCTGATCACAGCCGAATCATCGACAATCATCACACGATATTGACCAGATCTTGACTTTTGATCCTTTTCTTTTAACGACGCTGTCTGCACTTAAATTAATCCTACCTGAGAAAATTTTGACTCGATGATTTCGCGATCAAAAGGCTTCATAATATATTCATCCGCCCCCGCAGATATTGCGGCGCTGATATGGCTCATATCATTTTCTGTCGTACAAAAAACAACGACTGGCTTGTCCCCGCCGTCAGAAGCCCTGAGGGCTTTTAGAAAATCGAGGCCATTCATCACCGGCATATTCCAGTCCAAAAGGACCACATCCGGCAACATATCATGACAGGCATTCAGCGCATCCTGACCGTCCACAGCCTCCCGAATGTCAAAATCTAATTCTTCCAGAATTCGCCTTGCAACTTTTCTTATCACTTTCGAGTCATCTACAACGAGACAGGATTTCATTATTCTTCTCCAAGCAATTTTTTGCTTTCAGATAATTAATTATAATTGAATTTAGGCAGCCGTAGCCTGATTTGTTCCAAAATTCAATAGTTTTTCCACATCCAGAATGACCAGCAATTCACCTTCCATGTGATAAATACCCTCAGACACACCTTGCCAACGCGCATCTAAAGTAACCGGATTGCGTTCAAACTTATCTTCCGGAAAAGACAAAACATCGCCAACTGAGTCGATCAAAAGACTGTAGGGTTCGCCCTCATATTCAACAACAATGCTCATATTTTTATTGTCCTCGCCTCTGTCATCCAGGCCCAAACGTTCCCTCAAATTTATTGCCGTAACAATTCGTCCCCGCAAGTTTAAAACACCTGCTACAGCACTGGGGGCAAGAGGAACAGCCGTAATCTTCTGCTCAGACAAAACATCATGTACAGACAATATTGGAATACCGCATAGCTGGCCTGACAGGCGAATTGTCACGAAATCTCTATTTTCATTTTTCATAGCATATTACCTTTTTTGAAATATTTATGCAGCATTCTGTGTTTTGCCAATCTGTTCTACAATAGTGGACATCAAAGAATCCCGATCAAGCTTTACCACATAATCATCGAATCCGACCTCCCGGCCCCGCGCAAAATCTTTCGGTGTTTGATGAGAGGACAGGGCAACCATCGGTGTTTTCTGCCAGATTCCGCCTTCACGGACTTTCTCGGCAAAACCGAAGCCATCCATATCAGGCATTTCAATATCACTGATGATCAAATCAAAGTCTTCACCTTTTTCACGGAGCCTCAAGGCGTCGCTTGCACTATCAACAGCCGTTATCTTATAGCCCGCCGCTGACAGTAATGGCTTAATCATATTGAGGAAGAATTTACTGTCATCAATGAGAAGAAGATGGGACTGGTCTCTAATACCCATATGGCCAGAAGTACTTGACGTCCCCAGAGTTCCAAAAGCTTTTTCTATATAGTAAGCCACATCAATTATTTCCGTGGC
Organism: Emcibacter sp.; assembly: GCA_026982375.1. Classification (GTDB taxonomy): domain Bacteria; phylum Pseudomonadota; class Alphaproteobacteria; order Sphingomonadales; family Emcibacteraceae; genus Paremcibacter. The sequence continues at coordinate 11,389 of JALSHF010000102.1, forward strand.
ATTACCATTAATAACGGCTGTGCCCACCTGTCCCGGAATGCTGGAAGATAATTCAACGTCGATTTCATCTTCCAGAATATCAAGAATTTCGTCTACGGCTATGCCCATCGTTTTATCACCATCCGCAAAGACAAGCACCGGCTGACGGCCTTCTTCTTTCAATTGATAGCTGTCATCCAACGTCACCAATGGCATCAATCGGCCGCGATATTGAAACACAGGTTTTCCATCTGATTTTTCAATTGAGGCAACATCTATTTCTTCAAGGCGCGCCACAAGGGACAGTGGCACCGCACGGCAATCATTACCGCCCGCACCAAAGAGAAGAATAGCTTCCCTTTCGTCTTTCGTTTTCTTGCTCGTCTCTTCTTCTTCCATACCGAAACCAGTGGTATCATTCATACTATCGCCGATTTGACTGACGATACCATTCGGGTCAAGAATCATAATAACCTTACCATCACCAAGAATTGTATTTCCTGCAAATGTCTGCAAATCTCTTAAAATTGGCGCCACAGGCTTGACCACAATCTCTTCAGTATCGAATACCTGATCCACCACGATCCCGAAAGTGAATGTCCCGACCTGGGAAATAACAATATAATCCTCTTTCGACGCGGCCTCATCTTCTTCAGTGTCTGCCATACCCAAAATTTCATCCAGCCTGATGAGCGGCAACAAACGATCCCGAAGCCGAAGCACTGGCGTATTGTTGATATGTTCAATTTTATGTTCTGAATCATGAGAGGCCCTCACCAACTCAAGAACGCTGATTTGCGGAATAGCAAATTTTTCTTCACGGCATTTCACGATCAAGGCCGAAACGATGGCCAGCGTCAGGGGTATTTTAATGCTGAAACTGGTGCCTTTGCCTTCAATTGATTTAAGGTCAACCGTGCCGCCAATTTTCTCAATATTGGATCGAACAACGTCCATCCCGACGCCCCGGCCCGATACGGCCGTTACTTTTTCCGCCGTGGAAAAACCAGCATGGAAAATAAATCTCTGAATTTGATTGTCAGACATTTCGTCCAGCTCTTCCTGTGTCGCCAGCTCGTTTTTCAACGCTTTGGCTTTCAGTTTTTCAACGGGAAGCCCTGCCCCGTCATCCGTAATTTCAATAATAATATGACCGCCCTCATGGAAAGCGTTCAACCGAACTGTTCCGGTTTCCTTTTTACCGGCGGCGAGACGGTCTGCCGGCATTTCAATACCATGGTCAGCCGAATTACGCACCATATGGGTCAGCGGATCTTTAATCATTTCCAGAACCTGACGATCAAGTTCTGTATCAGCACCCAGCATCTGAAGGTCAATTTTTTTATCCAGTTCCAGCTGCAAATCCCGGATAATACGGGGCAATTTGGCCCAGGCATTTCCAACGGGCTGCATGCGGGTTTTCATAACCCCTTCCTGCAACTCCGTCGTACATTGGCTTAACCGCTGCAAAGGAATGGAAAACTCGCTGTCGTCACTATTACGCAGCAGCTGCATTAATTGATTTCGGGTCAGGACGAGTTCGCTGACCATCGTCATCAAATCTTCCAGAACCTGAACATTCACGCGAATACTCTGGTTCGCAACAGCATTCTCCCCCGATTTTTTAGCCGTACCGGCAGCATCCTTATCTTTCTTGCTGTTGCTTTTCGATGCGGCACGTGCTTCGGCAAGGATATCCACAGAAATCCCCCGATAAGTTTCCACAAAGGCATCAACTTCGAGGGGCGGCAAGTCCACTTCTTCCAGAACGGAGGTTAGTAATTTACAGATCGTTTCATTCTGTTCTTCGGTAATACCATGGGATATAAAACCCGCAAAGGCTGCGGACACACTTGGGCCAGCGTCTTGTCTGCCGCTAAGGTGAGCCGTGAAGAAATTCCCCATTTTATCTTTACTGTCACGGGTATTAATGCCCGCCATCAAACCCTTGACAGAGGCATCTGCAAGAATTCTATTATGGAAAAGATGAATGATAACCTTTACCGGCTCAGCCCCGCCAATGCGCGTTAAGAGATCCTCCTCCTGAGATTCTGCTCCTTCAGATTCTGGGCTATCATCCGCAGCCAGATTATCATCACCATCTTCATCATCAGGACCCGGTGCCGCCGCAAATGCCGCTTCAAGCTCTTCCAATGATACCTGCCCCGGCAACATATTAGAGGATTGCGTGATTTCAGGCAGAACCATATCGTCCTCTTCTGCAGCTTTTTCTGCAACAGGTGCCGCCTCATCAATTGTACCGCCCGAAGCCACGATATTTAATTGAGAGATAAGGTCGCTGTCATCCCCCTCTGGTTCTTCCTGGGTTGCTTCCAAGCCTGCAAGAATTTCTTTAATGCGATCAAGCGCGGCCAGAATCAAAGTAACGGAGCCCGGCGTAACGACCAATTCACCGTCCCGGAATTTACCCAATACATTTTCACCCGCATGCGCCACAGTTTCAAGTCGCGGCAGACCAAGAAATCCACAGGTGCCTTTAATCGTATGCACCAGCCGAAAAATATTGTCTAATATTGGCTTGTTTGTTGGGTCCTGTTCCAGGGTCACCAATTCCACATCTACAACATCAATACTCTCCGACGTCTCTGTAAGAAATTCGCTTAGTAAATCATCCATAACTTTCAACCTTTTTTACGCGACAAGAAGTGTCATATATCTTCACTCTTATCCAAGATCGTGGAAAAGAGTTAAAAAGGGGTAAAAAGGGATAAAATGATTGGAAAATTATATGAAAAAAATTTACCAGCTTATTCCGCTATGTAAGATTTTATTTAAAACTTCAGCTTTCCTGATAGGACATATGGAGAGAGAAGCTCTGTTCATCCTGCATCATATGTTGTATTTTGCAGTCAATTTTCCGGGCGGCGCTGGCGGCGAGAAAAGCCGGCGCTGTTTTTGCCTCGATTTCACGATCCGGAACCTCCCCCAAAAGGGCTTTGCGGATAAGGTCACTGAAAATAATTTTATCTCCCCGAACCTTCACCATAACGCGCGTGGTGGGCGCTTCTTCTGTAATCTCGATACACATTTCCCCCCCCCGAAACAGGCTCTCTCCGGCGAGCAATACCATATTCAGCATTATTTTCATGGCATCTTTATCCATTCCGCCAATATCCGATTGCCAGGACAGGTCAATATTGCCCGATAGATATAGTCCCTTGATGGCGCTTTCGGCTTCTCTCAAAGGCACTTTTTCACCAAATCCCCCCGCAGAACCAAAAGACAAACGATAGAATTTCAGCCTGGCCGATGTCGCCTCTGCGCTCTGGGCCAAAAGCTTCATGACTTCTGCGCGCATCACTTCATCATTTTCATCCACCAATATTTCAAGCCCATTCGCAATGGCCCCAACGGGACTGATTAAATCGTGACAAAGACGGGAACATAACAGTGCAGAAAAATCGACATCATTCATGGCATAGATACTTTCATTGGTTTAGTATGGCATTAGTTTAGTATGGCATTGATTTAAATATGACAAATTTCAGATTGAACATATAATAGCAATTCGGCAATAACAATAGCAACTATGGTTAATTAAAAACAACCTCACAAAAATATTTCGCCAAAAATAAAACCGGGTATTATCATGACAAAACATAATATTGATTATCAAATATTCGCCGAAAAATTATATGAAACTACGCTTGAGGCGGGCCGAAAAATTATGGCCGTCCATGCAAAGGATTTTGATGTTAATTATAAAGAAGACGCCTCCCCGGTTACCGAGGCAGACGAGGCCGCAGAAGCCATAATTTTGCGGGACTTGCAACAGATAGCCCCGGATATTCCCATCATTGCCGAAGAACAGGCCAGCAGCGGGAACATCCCCGAAGTCGCCGATATATTCTGGCTCGTTGACCCTTTGGATGGCACGAAGGAATTTATCAAAAAAGGCACAGACTTTACGGTAAATATTGCTTTGATAGAGAATGGCCAGCCAACTTTTGGTATTGTCTATGCCCCGGCTCTGGGCCGCCTGTTCGTTGCCAAAGACCCAAATCATGCCGTTCAGATGGATATTGGCGAAGGCCGTTTCATTGGCGCGGAAAAACCCCTTTCAGTGCGTGATGTTCCCGCCAAAGGCATCACCGCCGTGGCCAGCAAATCGCACCGGGATCCTGAAACCGATGCCTTCCTTGAAAAACTGGGTGTCACGGATATTGTCTCGGCCGGAAGTTCGCTGAAATTCTGTCTTGTCGCGGCGGGCGAAGCAGATATTTATCCCCGCTTTGGCCCCACCATGGAATGGGATACCGGCGCGGGTCACGCTGTTTTAAACGCGGCGGGCGGCACTGTTGTCAATCCGGATGGCAGCCGCTTTTTCTATCAGAAACCCGAATTCCGCAACGGCTTTTTTATCGCAAACGGCAAGGTGGTTTTTTAAAATAGACTTTTGCTGACAGCCCAAAGACCGCACAGGGCCACAATAACAGCAGAAACCCGATTGATGGTCAGCAAATGTTTGTCGGACAGACGCGTTTTCATATATCCCGCGCAACTCGTAATCGTAAACCACCACAGGCTGGAACCCAGACATATGCCAATCGTGATGGCCACGGCATTGATGGGTTGCTGCCCCATATCCTCCAGCCCAAGGGCCACAAACAAAGCGATAAAGCCCAAAATAGTCATGGGGTTCATTATGGTGAGCGTGAAGGCCCCGGCGGCACCTTTAAGTCGATCCCGTACCGTGTCTTCCACATCGCTTAAATGAGGATGTTTCGTCCAGAGGTTAATACTCAGAATAATCAAGATACTGCCGCCAACAAGACTAAACCAGCCATCAACCTTATCCACCAGCCCCATGACAGAAGACAGACCAAAGGCGGCAATTGCGCCAAAAATAGTATCCGCCGCCGCCGCCCCTAATCCAACCGTAAAGCCATTGCGTTTGCTATAAGCGAGCGTGCGGCGAATACAGATTAAATTCACCGGCCCGAGCGGTGCCGCCACAAGCACGCCGATCAGAATTCCCCATAAAATGTAAACCACTGGCATATATTATCCCGTTTATTCTTTTATGCGATCTTTTATAGCGAATAGGCACAATAATTAAAGAATTTATCTGGCCCCCATGACATTTTCATGATAGATGCCCCTTATGACACAAGAAAATAAAAATTCTGAAAATGAAATTGAAAAAGAGGAAGACCCCATCATCCTCTATATCATGAGAGCCGTTGAACGTGGTTCGGCGGTCGCCCCGCGCGACATCGCCATTGAAATCGCCGATGACCGCGCCCGGGAAAACAGCCCCAAAGATGCCTGGCGCAAATATTTTCTGGCCGTCAAACAGCAGGCCAAACATCTGGCCCGCCAAGGCCGCATCAGCATCCTGCGGCGCGGCAAAGCCATCGACCCCAATAAAATGAAGGGGCTGGTTAAATTCTCCCTGCCTGTGGAAAATATTCCGGAAAAATAAACAACCGGAGCCTTCCAAGGCGCGCCCGACAAAATTTTTACCCAACCTATTGATAAGAATAAAAATCAACTGCTGCCGCCGTTGATTGCTGACTGCGTTAATTAACATAAAAATCAAACGATTCTGAAACCTTTGATTAATATAATTTTGCCATGATTGGTTAAGAATACTCCCCAAACAGACGGCTGCATACTGGGTGCAGGCCAGCGATACAATAAGAAAAATTATCAAAGGAAACACTATGACTAAAATACGACTTATCGGCAGCGTAAGTTTGATCGTTCTCGCCATCAGCCAATCTGCATTCGCTGAATCCGGATCAGAGAAGTCCCCTTCGGCAGAAGATTTGCAAAATATTCTTTTGCGACTTGAACAATTGGAAAAGCAAAATAAAACCTATAAGCAAAGACTTGAACAAATTGAAGCCAGCCGCAGGAAAACAGATCCAATTGCAGAAGCTCCCATAGCTGTTGCAGCTGCGCCGGAAGATCAGAAGACAGCATCCGGCCGTGATATGGGCGGCCTGGTTCGTTTCAATCCGACATTTTCATATGGTATGTTGGACCAGACAACCAATGTAAATCGAAAACAACTTTACCTGCTTGAACAAAAACAACTGGGCAACATCTCTGAAGACAGCCTTTATATAGGGGGTTCTGTCACGGCCATTACCGATTTCTGGAAGAGCAACACAGATGACAAATTCGGTTATCTCATGCGCCATCCTACAGCCAACAACCAAATTGGTGATACGGTAACAGAAGCCGGCATTCACGCCGCCCAGCTCAGTTTTCTGGCAAATATGGGGGATTGGGTCACGGCATATGGTGAACTGCTCTATGATCCCCAGCAAAGCTTCGGTGCGGGAACCATCACCGACCTGACGCGCAATCAAATTCAATTGCGCAAAGGTTATGTGACCCTTGGTAATCTGGATAAATCACCCTTTTATCTATCTGTTGGTAAAATGGCCATACCTTTTGCCCTGACCGATACGGTTAACCCTTTTTCAGCATCAAGCACATGGCATGCCTTTGGCGGTCTGGCTTATGGAGCTTTGCTTGGATATAGCAAGAATGGCTTGACTGTCTCAGCTGAGCTGGTTCAGGGGGGATCACAGTTCCGGGCGGCCAATGTACCTGTGAATGGTACCTCTGTGCCAAGCAAACTGAATAATTATGTCATTGACGCCAACTATAGTTTCAATCTTGGCGGTGATAATAATCAGGCTATGGTTGGGGCTTCATACCAGCGCGGCAGTGCCTATTGCCAGGGCTTCCCTGTTGTCCATTTCAATCCTTGTGAAAAAGAAAACCCCGCCTGGGCCGTATATGGCACAATGGACGTTGGTCCGTTCAAGTTTATCGGTGAATATATTCAGACCACGGACCTATGGGCCGGAACATTCAACCCTACCCCGCCACTGGACGTGTTCCCCGCACGCAAGGTCACCAGTTTTACCCTTGGCGGCAAATATGGCACAGCCCTTTACGGCAAACGACTTGATCTTTCGCTTGAATTCAGCACGTTTATTTCAGGGGCTTCCGGCTCACCATGGGAGAGGCAAGATCAATGGGTTCTTGGCGCGGCTTATTTCCTGACCGATAGCGTGAAGCTATTTGGCGAAGGTATATTGGTGCAAGGCTATACCCCCTTGAACTTCATTAGTGGCGGCAACTTGCTTCCCGGCACAACCCATAGCGATCAGGATGTCCGGAATACCGGTGTTGTAATGGGCATCAATGTTGCTTTCTAAACAAAATAATGGATAAATTTATGGGGTCAGGGATTCAATCATCTCTGACCCTGATTCCATGGTTCCCCCGCCAGATTCCAGCAAAAGAAATACGATCGCAGGAAAGAACCGGGCGAGACCAACAAACATATTACTCAACCCATCGATACAAAAATAGAAATCAAATAACTCTGACACCGTTGATGTGGCTGGAGCAAATGGAAAACCGTACAGGCCGTGCCTTGCGGCCTAAAAAAAGAGGTCGAAAAAGAGATCATGCTAATATAAGTAAACTGTCACCGTAATGTAATACTTGTAAGCCTACAGATAATCGGGGGACACAATACCTATTTATTCTGTTTCCGTGGTCGTCCCGCTTTCTTTCTTATAAGCCTGCGCCCTGTGAGGTCTTGTAATTTCTTTATAAAGCCATTATCTCCCAGCGGTCGCCCCGTCCTTTCCGATGCGCGTATTTCTTCTGCTGTAGCATCCTTCAACCCCCCCGATAAGAAAGCCCGCCAATCGCCGCAACGCTGCAACATCGGTTCCACTGTAACAAGCTTGTCGTCATGACCTTCTATATGTGCTCGCGCTGATGACCACCGCCAGTCTTCCGCCTGCTTCACTAATTTCGCCCGAACCGGGTTAAGTTCAACATAGCGCGTACAGGCCATCAGATAAGTCTCATCCATAGGAAAAGACGCAAACCGGCCCTGCCACAAATACCCGCGCCATTTCTCCCGAAAGTTGATATGCCGGGTATAGCACCGATGCGCTTCGCCAAGGGTCTGACGCAAACCATCCTCATTTTGGGGAACCATAACCAAATGCACATGATTTGGCATCAAACAATAAGCCCAAACCTCACTCCCCGTTTTCTGACAGAACGCCGCCATCAAATCCAGATAGATTTGATAATCACCATCATTAAAGAATACTGTCTGTCGACGATTACCACGCTGGGTAATATGATGGGGGTGACAGGGAATCACCAGTCTTGCTAATCTGACCATAAGAAATACCTAGCGAAAATACATCTAAAAGTCAATTAATAGGTATTGTGTCACCCGATTTCTGTCACCCGATTTCTCGATTTCCCGAATTGTTTTCCCTGATCGTGCTGACCCGGTTCATATTGTCATAGGCATAGTCGGCGGAATAGCCGTCCGGCCACTGAACCTTTGTCCGGTTGATCCTGTCACCGTAGGCATAGGTG
>JALSHF010000103.1 GCA_026982375.1 Emcibacter sp.
TGCGGCGACTACGGCACCTTCAGCAATGGATGGCGCGACAGAAAAAGCCAAAGAAAAGGCTGGCGAAATGGTAGAAGGTGCCAAAGAAAAAGCTGGTGAAATGGTGGATGATGCCAAGGCCAAGGCGGATGAAGCGGCGGCAAAAGCCAAACAAGATGCCATTGATGCTGCCAAGAAGAAGGCTGAGGAAGAATTAAAGAAAAACTTGCCTCAATAATTGGAAATATAGTTAATTACGAAAAGCGAGCTTTGTTAAGGCTCGCTTTTTTTTGTTTTTAACAGCAATAAAAACAATGACTTATAATATTTTATCCACCGTTAACTTTATGTTTACCAAAGGCATGCCAACCTGTCCCTAAGAAAGACTGACAAAGCCGCATAAGGCAGCAGTTAAAAATAATAACAGGAGTTAAGGCAATGGGACAGATTGACCACACATATATCACAGAGCGTATAGCGCAGGCTGAATCAGGCGCGAAAGAAGCTTTCTATGATTTAGGCTTGCTATATTCGATTGGACAAGGCGTTGATCAGGATTATATCGAAGCCCATAAATGGTTTAATCTCGCGGCTATCCGCGGTATGAAATCCGCCCAAATTGACAGGGCCGAAGTTGCTGAAGACATGTCAAACAACGACATAGCAACCGCCCAGCGCATGGCCCGTGAATGGCTTGCACTGCATTAAACTTTCATAGCGCCGAACCCACATGTTTTTCATGGCTCGGCTGAAAGAATGTATCTACCCTATATAGCAAAATCAAACGACTGACACCATTGATTTCCGTGTTCTCTATTATCCCCAGACGGGGCACCATCATCGGGGACAGCCATAACCAAAAGTCGCAGGACAGGCAAGGGGAAATTCTCAGGCCAGGCTTGACGGAAAGAGTTTTTATTCGGCGGCTCCGGATAAATTTCATTCAGTTAAATCTTTTTGAAGGGTAAAGGCCCCGCGCATATCACCCAGCTTGAAGCCGGTGGCCCGGTCATCGGGGTAATAGTCAGCGATTTGTTTTTTAAGGTCCGGTGCTATGTTTTCCCCATGACAGATCAGGCAGAGGTGGGCCGTTGGAATGGCTTTCATATAGCGAAAAGAAGTTCCTTTTTCAGTTAATTCAAAATGGTCAATACTTTTCAGCTCTTCCCCATTTTGCTGGCGTTTCAGGAAGTCTTCCATGACGGCAAGCTCCCACGCATCCGGTTCGCTGGCACTGTTGCGGACTTTTAAACTGGTGCGGTTTATTGTCCACGGGCTGTCTTCTGACAAGTAATAAGATATTTCCGGAGACAGGCGGGCGCAGACACCAATGGCGGCTATGGCCCCGTCTTTTTTTATGGCTTGTGTCAGGGCAGATTTTAACTGTCCGGCATAGTTCTTGATCATGCCCCGGGCTTCCTGAGCCAGATGGGCTTCGTTTGATGGCTTGGTTTCGCTGGCGAGCAGGGGTGTGGTCATATTTAACAAACCGGCACTGGCCCACATGAGGATAAAAATTTTTGAAGTCATGAAATATCCTTTATATCCCCCCTGTAACTTTATTTTACCCAACACCCTATTATGTGTTCTGAGTTTTTTCAAATAAAATATTGTCTGTTATTTTGTAATGCATTACGGTGGCATTACGTGCATTATGGTGACAGTTTACTTTTATAGATTTATTCGCTATGGTTTGATCTATGGCTAGACTTGCACGCATTGTAATCCCGGGTATTGCGCATCATGTAACGCAACGGGGTAACCGTCGGGGGACGGTATTTTGGGGTGATGATGATTACGCTGCCTATCTTGATTTGGTAAAAGAGGCGGCTATTCAGGTTGGCAGTGAGATTTGGGCCTATTGTTTGATGCCCAATCATGTTCATATGATAGTGGTTCCCCGTGATGAGCAGGGTTTGCGTGGGCTTTTTGCCGATGCCCACCGTCAGTACACACGCCGGATCAACGCAAGGAATAAGTGGACAGGCCATCTTTGGCAGGGCCGTTTTGGGTCAGTGGCGATGGATGAAGCGCATTTGGTCAATGCGATACGCTATGTCTCTCTTAATCCGGTGCGCGCGGGTCTGGTTAAGAAGGCAGAAGACTGGCCTTGGTCGAGTGTGAGGGCGCATCTTGGCCTTGAGCACAACACGTTGGTTAAGGTTGACCCTGTGCAACAGCGTATGCCGGACTTTTCCGGGCAGCTTATTGTGGGTGAACATGAAGAGATGTGGGATCGCCTGCGAAAAGCGGAAACCACAGGGCGGCCAATTGGTCATAAAGCGTGGCTGGAGCAAATGGAAAACCGTACAGGCCGTGCCTTGCGTCCTAAAAAAAGAGGTCGAAAAAGAGATCATGCCGATAAAAGTAAACTGTCACCGTAATACAAAAGTAAACTGTCACCGTAATACACTCTGACCCCATCGATCCCGCCACTATGTCACCGTAATGTATTATTATTTTCAGACCTTCCAATACCACCGCCGTATTGAATACGGCAAATTTTACGAATTTCGTAATTTCTACTATCGGTTACAGTAGACTTAAATACACCAATTATAATAGCATATTCACCCTGCATATATTTAAAAGATTTTTTCATTTCCCCGGACAAACGCACCCTAACAGAAGATTGTGTTATCCAGTTTTTGTATGTCTCTTTACTGAAATATAATCGTTCATCCTCAAACTCCAGAGATAATATACCTTCAACATAAATCATCTTTCCATCATATTTCTCAGGAGTAGCGATAATATTTATCATAGAAACATATTCATAATCATTATATTCAAATTCACAATAATTCTGAGCCATTTCTTGTGCAGAGCCTTGCAAGGAATATGAAAAGAAAAATACTATTAGTGATATAACCTTACCTAACATGTCTCTCACCTTACGGACTAATTGGTTCAATAAATTGGTTATAGAAATCAGGTCTCTTAACCATCTCGAAAACCTTCTTATTAAATGGATCAGCACGAGTATATACGGAAGCTGCTTTGGACCATGCGTTATACCTGAAAACTTCTCCTTTAAACCCGTTACCATCTGCCCAAGTTGCATATGCTGGTTTAAAGGTACTATTTATTGATGTATTACGGTGACAGTTTACTTTTATGGACATGAT
>JALSHF010000104.1 GCA_026982375.1 Emcibacter sp.
TTATGGCCCGCATTCAGAAAAGGCCAGTCAAGATAAGTCTGATCCATTTCAATCCCCTTTAAACTTGGGTTTTTCCTTAGCCACAAAGGCCTCATAGGCCCGCCGGAAATCTTCTGTCTGCATACAAATCGCCTGAGTCTGTGCCTCGGCCTCGATGGCCATATCAAGCGGCATGCTCCATTCCTGAACCAGCATGGTCTTGGTCATCATATGACCAAAATTAGGGCCATCGGCAAGGCGCGTGGCATAGGCCAGGGCCGTATCGAACAAGTCATCTGCGGCAACTATTTTATTAAAATAACCCCAGCGCTCGCCTTCATCGGCCTTCATGGCGCGGCCGGTATAGAGCAGGTCGGCGGCCCGGGATTGTCCAATGGCGCGCGGCAACATGGCGCAGGCCCCCATATCGCATCCGGCAAGGCCAACCCGGGTAAAAAGAAAAGCGGTCTGACATTCAGGCGTGGCAAAACGGATATCCGAGGCCAGTGAAATCATCGCGCCGGCCCCGACGCAAATACCGTCTGTTGCGGCAATGATCGGCACCTTGCAATTGATCATCGCCTTGACCAGATCACCGGTCATGCGGGTAAATGCCAAAAGCCCCTTCATATCCATATCCAGAAGAGGCCCGATAATATCATGGACATCGCCGCCGGAACAGAAGTTGCCGCCATTACTGGCAAAAACCACCGCTTTCACATCATCGGCATAAACCATATCACGGAAAACATCCCGAAGTTCCGCGTAGCTGTCAAATGTCAGCGGATTTTTCCGGTCCGGCCGGTTAAGCTTGATGACGGCAACATCGCCCTTCATTTCCCATAAAAAATGCTGTGGTTTCAGACCTGCTAATTTCATTTTTTTACCCTTTTGCGCTTTTCCTGTGTGACCCTTAAATTATGGGTGAATTATGGGTGAATTATGGGCGACTTTTAAGAATTTCCCTCATGCGATCCATCATGGGGATCATTTGGGCAAGCTCATCCTCTTTCAAGTCACCAAAAATATCTGCAATCCATTCTTTATGGCGGTCGGCCATACGCTTGAATTCTATCCGCCCTTTTGGGGTCAGGCCAACACTGTAAATCCGGCGATCTGTAGGCAACACCCATCGCTTCACCATATCTTCTTTTTTCAGGCGCTCGACAATACCGGTCACATTACCGTTGGAGACGAGCAGCCTTCGGGATAATTCGCCCATGGTCAGGCCGCCTTGTTCGCGATATAATGCCGACATCAAGTCAAAACGCGGCAAGGTCACCCCGAACTCAGACCGGAACAGATTTCTGATTTTTTTTTCAACAATATTGGAATTGGTGATCAGCCGGAGCCATAAACCCAATTTTTTCGTATCAATATCCGCATCATTCTCAGTTTTATCGTTATCTGGCATATTCCCTCATTTTTATGACATCACCTCGCCGCCCGCAACGGCAATGGCCTGACCCGTTATGGACGCCGCATTATCGCCGCATAACCATAAAACGCTTGCCGCGACTTCCGCCGGCTGGATCAGGCGTTTTTGCGGATTATGAACCACAAGTTCCGCGATGGCCTGTTCTTTCGTTCTGCCGGTTTTTGCCATAATATTTTTTATGGCATCCCGCGCAATATCCGTTTCTGTGAAACCGGGACATACCGCATTCACCGTCACGCCCTTGCCCGCCACCTCCAGAGCCAAAGACCGCGTTAATCCCATAACCCCGTGCTTGGCGGCGCTGTAAGCCGCCACATAACTATAGCCTTTTAACGCCGCGGTACTGGCAACATTTATAATCCTGCCAGCCCCTTTGTCTATCATTTCTTGCAAAACCGCCTGTGTGCACAGGAATGGCCCTATCAAATTCACCTCCAGCATGGATTGAAAATGAGCCTTGTCAATCTTTCTAAACGGCAGCGAAATGGCCGCGCCCGCATTATTCACCAGAATATCAACGGGGCCATGGCCTTCTGCGGCCAAGGCAAAAGCCTTTGCCACAGATGCCTCATCCGTCACATCACATTGGATCGCCAGGGCGTTCTGCATTTCATGGGCTTTTTCCTCAAGCAACGGCATATTGCGCCCCATAATGGTCACTTTTGCGCCCGCAGCACTTAAGCTGTCGGCGATGGCAGCCCCGATTCCCCGAGACCCGCCCGTGACAACCGCATGTTTACCCTGTAATTCCAATGTCATATCCTATATTTACGCATTAAGCGCCATTATAGACTTTACGCGTTAAGCGCCAGGTCAGCCGCCCGTTTCAGGTTGGTCTCCAACTGCGTGTAAGCCGTCAGATATTGCTTTGGCACCATAACCGCATCGCCGTGATATTCCAGTTCCGCCGCGCTTCTGATTGTCCAGTTTGGATCCATCAAATGGGGCCGCGCAAGCAGCACCAGATCCGCCCGTCCCGCCGCCAGTATACTGTTAACATGGTCGGTTTCATAGATATTTCCCACCGCCATGGTGGCCACTTTGGCTTCGTTACGTATCCGGTCCGACATGGGTGTCTGGAACATGCGGCCAAAAACGGGCTGCACCTGATCCATGGGCAATGTCTGTCCGGTGGAGACATCAATGATGTCGGCGCCGGCGTCGGCAAAGGCCCTGGAAATCAAGACAGCCTCCTCGGGCGTGACCCCCTTGTCCCCCACCCAGTCTGTGGAGGATATGCGAACGGCCATAGGTTTTTCATCCGGCCAGACGTCCCGCATGGCTTTAAAGACCTGCAAGGGAAACCGCAGCCGGTTTTCCAGTGATCCGCCATAGTCATCTGTCCGATGATTGCTCACCGGCGTGATAAAGGATGACAGGAGATAGCCATGGCCCGCATGAAGTTCAATCATATCAAAGCCCGCCGCCTCGGCACGCAGGGTTGCGGATACAAAATCTTTTAACACACGGTCAAAATCCTCTGCCTCCATTGCGCGCGGAGTCTGATTGGCCTTGTCCCATTTTATGGCGGACGGAGCGATTAAATCCCAATTGCCCGAATCTAATGGCACATCATAGCCTTCCCAGCCGACTTTCGTCGATCCTTTACGGCCCGCATGACCCAATTGCATGGCGATCTTACATTGGCTGAACTGGTGGGTATAATCCACCACGCGTTTCCAT
>JALSHF010000105.1 GCA_026982375.1 Emcibacter sp.
AACTCGCGCCCCTTGCACAGCCACGCGGCTCATGGTTGGGCAAATCAGGACGGGTGCGGGGATAATCCGTTTGCTGGGTTTCCCAAGTGACCAAACCCCCTTTGACATAAATTTTCCAACTGCATGATCCTGTGCAATTCACCCCGTGCGTAGACCGCACGACCTTATCATGCGCCCAACGTCCCCGGTACACGCGCTCCCACCCACGGTCTTCCTCGGTGGTAATGCCGTGGCCGTCTGAAAATACTTCGGGACGCTCGCGCGTAAAGAAGGTTAATTTATCTAGAAAATGGCTCATAATAATTTCTCACTTAAGATTCTTGATTGTTTATGGGTTTTTCACATAGGCGCCGGGGCGCAGATAAAACCACCAGTTGATAACGATGCAAATGCAATAGAATATGGCAAAACCATAAAGAGCATATTCAGGGGTTGCCGACTTGATCTCTTCGCCCAGAACTTTTGGGATGATAAAGGCGCCGTAAGCCGCCACAGCGGAAGTCCAGCCCAGCACAGGGCCCGCCTGTTCCTTATTAAAAACCATGGCAATCGTGCGAAAAGTTGACCCGTTACCAATTCCTGTTGCGGCAAAAAGAATGAGGAACAAGGTCAGGAAAGGGATAAAATACTGTTCCGGCGTCGCGGAGGCATAGGCCTGCTGCATAAAATACGCCACACCCAAGGCACAGGCCACCATAACAATAGAGATATATTGGGTCACCCGGGCGCCGCCAAACTTGTCTGACAACATGCCGCCAAAGGGACGGATCAACGCCCCGATAAACGGCCCGGTCCAGGCAAACATCAAAGCACTTGGGCCATTGGGGTTAACAATATTATGGGTCATAACCCCATCCACCATGATATGCTGATAACCGAATATCACTTTAATGGCCAAACCAAAGGCCGCCGCAAAACCAATGAATGACCCAAAAGTCATGGTATAAATCACGGTCATGGCCCATGTATGCTTGTTATTGAAAATTTTATACTGGCGTTTCAGATTGTCGCCGATCTGACCCGGGATCATCCTCAACAAGAATACCGTCAGGACAATCACCATAGGCAGCACCAGCCATTTGCTTAACCCGAAACCGGATGTGGGAAACCCTGATGTTGTTTCAGGCAACATAAGCCACAGACCACTAGCCGCCGCCACAAAACCCAGAAACAACATGAAGGAAATCTTCACAAAAACGCTCAGGGGATTACCGACATTGGGCGAGACATGTTCATCCGTAATATTATTCATGCCAAACCAGCTGGCAAAGGCCAAAGGAACAAGGAATAATAACCATACAAAACCCGCGTTATGAATGTAGGTTTCCGTACCAGCCGGAATTTTACCTATCAACGTACCACTGGTATTTATCAATTCCATTGGCGCACCGCCAAAAATACCAAAAGTCATAAATAATGGCACCAGAATTTGCATGGTTGTTACCCCAAAGTTACCCAGTCCGGCATTCATGCCAAGAGAGTAGCCTTGAATTTTTTTCGGAAAGAAAAAGCTGATATTGGACATGGAAGAGGCAAAATTACCACCGCCCAGACCAGACAAGAAAGCCAACAGCTGAAACTGCCACAGGGGCGTATTGATATCCTGCAAGGCAAATCCGGTGCCGATGGCCGGTATCATCAATAATGCCGTGGTAAAGAAAACCGTATTGCGCCCGCCGGCAATGCGGATAAAAAAGGTGCTGGGAATTCTAAGGGTCGCCCCGGTCAAACCCGCAATAGCCATCAGGGTAAAAAGTTCGCCCTTGGCAATGGGAAAGCCCAAATTCAGCATCTGAACCGTAATGATGCCCCAATATAACCAAACCGCAAATCCACATAACAGGCTGGGTATGGAAATCCATAAATTTCTCGTGGCTATTGCTTTTCCCGTTTTTTCCCATTGGTCAGGATCTTCGGGATTCCATCCACTGATATCTTTCGCCATATTCCTATCCTTAAATCTAATATTTAAATCAACAACAAAAGGGTGAAGGACGCGCCCTCACCCCCTCTGCTTCCTCAACACTCAGGCTTGCTTCTCATTATTAATGTCATCCAGCTCCGGCAAATAACGCGGGCCTTTTAGCCCTGGCATATCCCGGCGATCCATACGGACAATGGCAAAATGCATCCAGACCAAGGCAATGCCGATCAGAATGGTGAGCAGCATGAAACAGCTTGTCCAAACCCCGATCACATCATTCATAACGCCGAAAGCGATTGGCAGGAAGAAGCCGCCCAGGCCGCCAATCATCCCGACAACACCACCAACAGACCCCACATGGCCCGGATAATAAACCGGAATATGTTTGTAAACCGCCGCCTTGCCCAGTGACATGAAGAAACCAAGCACAATGGTTAAAAACACAAACAGACCGAGGGGAATGGTGATATTAAAACTTATGGGGCCGTCAATGCCCGCCACGGTATAATCTGTCGCGGGATATGACATAATGAATGTACAGGCAACGCATACGCCGAATGTCCAATACATCACCCTTCGGGCGCCTATCTTATCTGATAACCATCCCCCCAAGGCCCGAAAAACACTGCCCGGAAGCGCATAGGCCGCCGTCAACATACCGGCTGTTTTAATGTCAAGGCCGTAAGCCCCTATATAATAATGCGGCAACCAAAGGGCCAAAGCCACAAACGCCCCGAAAACAAAGAAGTAATAGAGCGAGAAACGCCATACCTGCATATTCTTCAAGGGGGCCATTTGTTCTATAAATGTCGCATGGCTGACGCCTCTTTCACGGCGATCGCGAAGCGCGGGATCATCCTTGGTACAAATGTAAAACAATATGGCTGTGATCAACAGAACGACAGAATAAATTTGCGCGACCCCCTGCCATTGACCATCCATAAGAATGAGCAGAAAAGGCGCGCCAAAAGTGGTGACCGCCGAGCCGACATTACCCATGCCAAAAATACCAAGCGCGGTACCTTGACGTTCTTTGGGATACCATGTGGATACATAGGAAATCCCCACCGCAAAACTACCGCCGGCAAGGCCAACGCCAAGTGCCGCCACAAGGAACATGGGATAGGTTGTAACTTTTGTCAGAAGAAAAGCCGCCAGAGCCGTCACGATCATCTGGAAGGTATAAATAATCCGCCCGCCATATTGATCCGCCCATACCCCCAAAAAAATCCGGCTTAATGAGCCGGTTAATATGGGGGTCGCCACCAGAATGCCAAATTCTGTGTCCGTAAGGCCCAGCTGCATTTTGATTTTCAAGCCAATGATGGAGAAAATTGTCCAAACCGCAAAACAGACCGTAAACGCGAGCGTGCTTGCCGCCAAAGCCTGTTTTTGTTCTCCCCCGGTTACATTCGCAATATGCATAACCACATCCTTTTAACAAAAAATTATATTTATTAAATTCTCTTATGTTGCACATTAGGAAAAGAGGGCGGCCTATGATTTGACTTTGATCAATTATTGGTGTTTTACAGAAAGCCCTCTATGGGCATATCAATATTTTAAGCACGAGAAAACTTGTACCGCTTATAAAACTGCTTTAACATTACGGCGGGTATATAAAACGGTTAATGTAAAAACTATGAATAAAACTCTTCTTTATCTCGGCAGCGCCCTACATGAAATGCAGGCAGAACGGGGATGTGCCGTATTTTTTGTCAGTAGCCGTGGCCAGCTTTTTAAAAAAGAAATGCTTGGGGTATTTAACAGAAGCCAAGCGGCCTTTGAGAATATTCGTCTGGAACTAAAGAAATGGTACCAGGATGAGACCTTCGATGCGACGCTTCTTCAAAAGATGGAAACGGTGCTCGATAATTCTGAAACCGTTAAATCCCGTAGAAATAAAATACTCAACCTTGAATTCACACCGACAGAAATTATCAGTGGCTATAGTCATAACGTCATCAGCCCCCTGATAGACATTATGGTGCTTATGGCTTTATTAAATAAGGAAAATGATTCCGCAAAAGTCAGTGCCTATTCCTACTTTCTGCAACTTAAAGAAAAATATGGCCGGGAAAGGGCGCTTGGCGTTCGGGGACTGGTCACACAATCCTTTGACGATCGAGAATTTCTTGACCGTTTCCGGTTTCTTATTTCCGAACAGGATAGTTTCAAACGCACATTTTTTGCCATGGCAAACGACCAGCAAAAAAAAATATATACCTCCCTTATGAAGGGCGAAGCCGTGCGCGAGCTTTCTGAAATTCATGATGATTTGAAAAAAGGCAATAAGGTTTCCGTCTCTAAACTTGCCCCGGAACATTGGTTCAAAATGACCTCGGGCCAGATGGATCTGATGAAAAAGGTCGAAGAAAAGCTGGTAAAAACACTCCCCATAAATAACGCACCGGAAATCGAACCGTCTCAGGCGCCCCATGTCAAAGTCAGTCGTTCTGCAGACAGCATCAATGCGCAGCAAAGAGCCTTTATCGAAGAAATGCCCTTCTTTATCAATTTGCCGGAGAACATCCTGTCCAGCCTGTTACAACATGCGCAGGTTCGGGAATATAAAAAGGGCAATCTTCTGTTTCTGGAAGGCGAGGTTTCCAGCCGGCTTCACATCGTTTTGAGCGGCTGGGTCAAACTCTTCAAGGGCACATCCAGCGGCCATGAAACTGTTTTGCAGATGCTGTCCAGCGGCGATATGGTCGCCGAATCGGCTGTTTTCCTGAATGCCAATTACCCCGTCAGCGCGCAAGTGGTCAAAGAATCTGTTATCCTGACTTTTCCCGCGCCCATTATCCGTGAAAAAATAAAATTGCATAACGAGCTTGCGCTCAGGGTATTGGACGGCATCTCCAAACATTCCCATAGCTTAATTCAGGAATTCGAGAATATCCGCCTGAAACCAGCGGCGGAACGCGTCGGATGGTTTCTGCTTAAGCTGTTGTTGGATCAGGGGAAAGTGCCGGATCTTATTGAATTGCCCTATGATAAGTCGCTCATTGCCTCCTATCTCGATATGAAGCCGGAAACATTTTCCCGCACGTTAAAGAAATTCAAGGAAAATGGTTTTGAAATAAACAAGAATTCTGTGGTTCTGCCCAGAATCGGCGCCCTTTGCGGGTTTTGCGACCATGACCTTGCGGCGGTCTGTTCAAAACATAATACGCCCGAATGCCCTAATCCCGATTGCGATCAGGAAATTGGACCAGAGTATAAGTAAAGAATATAAGTGAAGCGTATCAATAACCCTTCATAGATAAAAGCTGATTTTTTGACATATATCAACAGTGGCTTTTTTTTCCTCTATATGTATAATTACAAGTGTTGAGTCAGGGAAATGATATTCCTTGGCTCCACTCCGAAGCCTTCGTCTCCTAAATCCTCGTCTGGACATGGTGCGCTGGCCGCAGGCTGAATTAGCCTGCCGGGTTATGGTGAAAACACCATAGCCTCCCGTATTTGGAAAGGAGAGAAAAGTGAGTCTGGTTGATAAATATGATAGGGCCTTTCCCTATCTGCGGCTTTCGATCACAGATATTTGCAATTTTCGCTGCGAATATTGCCTGCCGGATGGCTATAAATGCAGCAGTAAATCCAAATTTTTAAATCTGAATGAAATCCGGCGGCTGGTTACGGCTTTCGCCGAACTTGGGGTATGGAAAATCCGCCTGACTGGCGGTGAGCCCAGCGTGCGTAATGATTTCACCGATATCATCACGATCATCTCAAAGACCCCGGGCGTGGAAACCACGGCCTTTACCACCAATGGCTATCGGCTAAAAGACAATGCGCAAAAATGGTATGACGCGGGGATGCGGAACCTTAATGTCAGCATTGACAGCCTGAACAGGGAAAAATTCCATAAGATTACCGGACATGACAGGTTGACTTCCATATTGGATGGAGTCGAAAAATCCCTGGAGGTCGGATATGATTCCGTTAAGGTCAATGTGGTGCTTTTAAAAGGCATCAATGATGATGCGCTTGTGGATTATCTGGATTATGTCCGACGCCGGCCCGTCACGGTTCGTTTCATTGAATTAATGCAGACCGGCGATAATCTGGAATATTTTAAAAAACGCCATCTATCGGCAGAAGTCATCCAGACAAAGCTTCTTGAAAGCGGCTGGACTCGCAATATTCGGGTTAACGGCGCCGGCCCTGCGGTAAATTTCACCCATCCGGATTACTCGGGAGCTATTGGTCTTATCGCGCCCTATTCGAAAGATTTCTGCGCGGGCTGCAACCGGCTGAGGATCACAGCAAGCGGTGATTTACGCCTGTGCCTGTTTGGCGAAATTGGCGTTCCGCTGCGGGATTTGCTGCAACATGATGATCAAAAACAAGCCCTGCAAGAACGCGTGATGAAGCAATTGGATTATAAAAAATCCTCTCATTTTCTGATGCAGGGCGAAACCGGCTTGATCCCCAATCTTTCCGCAACCGGCGGCTAGGACAAAAAATTATGTTATCCTATAAAGATGCCCTGAAAACCATACTGGCCGAGGCAAATATACGCGAGAGGCAGGATTTGCCCCTTGATGAAGCACTGGGGGCGATTACGGCAACAAGAATTAACGGCACGGAATATCTGCCGCCCTTCCATAATTCGGCCATGGATGGTTTTGCCGTCATAAGCCACATGACAAAGGGCGCCTCCATTAGCAATCCCGTTACGCTCGCCGTGGACGGCAGCACCATGGCCGGGGATTTCCCGGAAACATCTTCTGATTTTATCCCTAAGGGCGCATGGGAAATCATGACCGGCGCGCCCGTGCCTGAGGGTTATGACGCCGTTATTCGTATCGAAGACATTGACATTCTGGCCAGAGACGAGAATGAAAGACCCACCGAAATATCGATCAAGACACAGGCTTTCGAAGGTAAAAACATCCGCAAGGCCGGAACTGATTTCTGCCCCGGCGATCTGTTGATGGAAAAGGGCACCCGGATTGGCCCCAATCATATCATGGCCCTCGCGGCCTTGGGACAGGGAAATATTCCCGTGATAAAACCGCCCAAGCTGGCCGTAATCAGCACCGGCAAGGAACTGGTCGATGATATGGCCCATGTCTTGAAACCCGGGCAAATACGCAACAGCAACAGCCCATATCTTATCAAAAGCCTTGCCGCATTTGGCATCACCGCCCGCAATGAGGGGACAATTTTTGACGAGCCGGATAAGTTCGAACAGAAAATTCAGGAGCTCTTGTCAAAAGACATTCAGATCATTCTGTCTTCCGGTGCCGTTTCCATGGGGCGATATGACTTTATTCCTGACGGCCTGAAGAAAATGGGCGCAGAAATATTATTTCACAAGGCCGCCATCCGGCCCGGAAAACCTGTTCTGTTTGCCCGTTTCCCCAAGGGAACCTATTTTTTCGGCTTGCCCGGCAATCCCATTGCGTCTGCTGTGGGGCTGAGATTCTTTGCCTATCCTTTAATACGAAAAATGCTTGGACAGCAGCAGGAAAGCCCCGTTAAAGCCATGCTGAATGATGACTTTACAAAGGAGTCTCCCTTTCGGTTTTTCCAGAAGGCGGCCTTTAACGTAAATGCGGGTGGCCGGCTGACTGTTGACATATTACCCGGTCAGGAATCCTTCAAAATCAAGCCTTTGTTACAACAGAATTGCTGGGCGATCATTCCTGAAGACGGCCTGTCGGTAAAAGCCGGAAGCCTGATCGATATTTACCCGCTTTCTACAGATTTTGGGCCAAATTTTAGTCAAGGGTAATATCGTGAAGCTGAGAATTGATTCAGAGAAAATCAGCTTTCGCCTTGATTTGGGCGAACTGGACTTGCTATTGACACAGGGAGAAATTATAGAAACAACCCGCCTCCCCCAAGGCAGCGTGACCTATAAAATCATCTGCCTGCCCGCCGGATCATCGGCCATATTCACTGCGGGCGGGGAGCATTTTACCCTGTCTCTGGCCCGGGATGTGATCGAAAACCATAAAGGTGAGCTGCCCTCATTGGCGGGCATTATATCCGAATTTCCCTGCCGGGATGGCGGAACCATTCAAGTTTCTCTGGAAGTTAATCTAAAGAAAAAAATCCGCAAAACCTAAGTCCGCAGAAAAATAGCATAACCCAACAGCCCTAAACTCACCACCCAGAATATAATGTAAAATATCATGGCGTTTCTGGCTTTTTTCTTCTCATACCATGTGCGCGGCTGTACCCCCTTGAACAGAAATACCAGTTTGGCCGACAGATTGACGCAAACAATATTCACGGCCAGCAACAAGGCCGCACCAAGGGCCAGGTCATACCGTCCTGCGCCAAGCATAATACCCACCGTCGCCCCCGGCGGCAGCAAGGCCACCGCCACCATAACCCCGACCAGAACGCTCGAAAGACCGCTTGCCAGGGATAATACCGCCGCCGCCCCCGATACAAGCGCCAGGGCAATACTGTCAAAACCCACAATTGTCCGCGACAGCAATTCCGGACTATTTAATTCATCGGGCCAAAATATCCCCCATATCAGCCCCAGCAGAAAACTGAGTATCAAAGCAACCAAAAACCCAACCAGCATGGTTTTTACCGCATTTGCCATCAGGTTCAAATCCCCAAGGGCCGTCGACAGGGCCAAGGCCAGATTAGGGCCGAGCAAGGGCGCAATCACCATGGCGCCAATGACCACCGCCACATTATTCTCAATCAAACCAATGCCGGCAACGATGGTTGAAAAAATCACCAGCAATATAAAACTTGTGCTGATCTGCGCCCCGCGTGATACATCAGCATATAGCTCATCACGGCTGATACCGGAAAAAACACGGGTTGTTTTAGCGGATTTTGTCTTTTCTCCAGCCTCTTCTTGATCTGCGGGCTTTTGAATTTCTGTTTTTACTTTTTCAGCCGGCTTGGGCAATATGGCCTCTACGGGTTGAATGACGATGCGGAATATTTGACTTTTCAAGAATAATTCCTGCAAACGATCCGTGACGATTTGAGTATCCTGCGTGCGCACCAGCAACGCATGGCCCAAGCCATCCGGCCCCACGGGCCATTTATCGACGGTATTATCGATCAGCTTGACTTTCTTCGCCAGGTCCCCCGCCCCGGGCCGGATATGTATCTGAATTATTCTATGGCTCATGTCATCCCCTTCTATTAAGATTATAGCTTAAGCAACCTAGCATAAAAAAAATTATTGGGATATGGTTTGATCATGACGAAAAATGCAAATTTAGAATTATTATTAAGCAAGCTTTCCCCCCTTCTGGGAGACCGGTTAAGCCGGGCAGAGGCCGTGCGGCAACATCACGGCGAAGACCTCACCCATTTTGATATCTGTCTGCCCGATGCCGTGGCCTACCCCCATAGCACCGAAGAGGTCAGTGCCATTGTCAAGCTGTGCCATACTTATGAAATCCCCGTCATCCCTTATGGTGCCGGAACCGCATTGGAGGGGAATTTTCTGGCCATTGGCGGCGGCCTTACGTTGAATTTCTCCCGGATGGATAACATCATCGCTCTGCGTCATGACGATATGGATTGCACGGTTGAGGCCGGCGTAACGCGAGAGCAGCTCAATCATGAAATCCGCCATACGGGGCTGTTTTTCCCCATTGACCCCGGGGCCAATGCCACCCTTGGCGGTATGACAGCCACAAGGGCATCCGGCACCAATGCGGTGCGCTACGGCACCATGCGCGAAAATGTCATCCGCCTGAAAGCCGTCATGGCGGACGGCACCATCATCACCACCTCAAGCCGTGCCAGAAAATCCGCGGCGGGCTATGACCTCACCCGCCTTTTGGTGGGATCAGAGGGCACGCTTGGGGTGATCACCGAAGTCACGGTGCGGCTCTATGGCCTGCCAGAGGCCATGTCGGCGGCCGTCTGCCCCTTCAGCAGCCTTGAAGGCGCGGTGAACACGGTGGTGGAAACCATTCAAATGGGCATCCCCATTGCCCGCATAGAATTGATCGATGAGATGCTGATTGATGTGATCAACCGTTTTTCCGATTTTGATTATCCCCTGGAGCCGACGTTATTTATGGAATTCCACGGCAGTAATAATGCCGTTAAGGAGCAGGCGGAAATGGTCGAGGAAATTGCCAATTCCCACGGCGGGCATGGGTTCCAATGGGCAAGCCGCCCCGAAGAGCGCAATAAATTATGGCAGGCCCGCCATGACGGCTTTTTATCCCTGCGCACGGCCTATCCGGGCAAGGATTTTTGGGTGACCGATGTCTGCGTGCCCATCTCGCGGCTTGCCGAAACTATTCGTGAGACCCGCAAGGATATCGCCAAAGCCAATATGGTCGCCCCCTTGGTCGGCCATGTGGGCGACGGCAATTTCCATCTGACCATCCCTTATGACAAAAATAATCCGGAGGATGTGGCGGCCATAGAGCAGCTAAATCAACGGCTGATTGAGCGGGCGATCGCGATGGATGGCACCTCGACCGGCGAACATGGTATTGGTCTGGGCAAGAAGAAGTATATGCCCCTCGAATATGGCCCGGCCCTCGACTATATGAAAATCATCAAAAAATCCCTTGATCCAAAAAATATTCTCAATCCCCACAAGATTTTCGATTTATAAGAAAAGATGCCCCATGCCTATAAAACCCAATGAAACAAAAACAGCTGAATATTGGCAGAAAAATCTAAATGACATACAATATCAGGTGACCCGCTGCGGCGGGACTGAACCGGCCTTTACCGGCAAATACTGGGACCATAAAGCGGACGGGAATTATCTTTGCATCTGTTGCCGGGCCCCGTTGTTTCGATCATCCACAAAATATGATAGCGGCAGTGGCTGGCCCAGCTTCTATGATGTGATCGACAAGGACGCCATCAAAATCAATCGCGACCAATCGCTTGACATGACCCGCGAAGAAGTTGTATGCGCCGCCTGCGCCGCCCATTTGGGCCATGTTTTCCCGGACGGCCCGGCCCCCACAGGCTTAAGATACTGCGTCAATTCTGCCTCACTGGATTTTGAAGAAAAGACTTAAAATCTTGATTCTATTCGTTATACTCATATGATAACAATAGCCTCACTTGATTAAAATTTATGGGAAGTCATGTTTAAAAGAAGTTCATTCTGGAAAATATATTTCCCGCTGATCACCATGCTATTCGCCGTTCATACGGCACAGGCCGCTGAAATCAATATTGCGGCGGCATCCAATTTTGCCGGGCCGATAAAAATGATCATTGCGGATTTTGAACAGAAAACCGGTTACCGGGCCAATCTTACCCTTGGCGCGTCAGGTCGTTTCTATGCCCAGATCCATCACGGCGCGCCCTTTCAGGTATTTTTATCTGCGGACACAATCAAACCGGCGGCATTAGAGGCCAGCGGTATGGGCCACAGCCGTTTCACTTACGCCATTGGCCGGCTTGCCCTATGGTCGGCTCAGGACAACTTCATTCAGGGCAATAGCGCAATTCTTGAGAAAGGCACCTTCCGTAAAATCGCGCTCGCCAGTCCCAAGCTCGCGCCTTACGGCAAGGCCGCAATTGACGTTTTGCGCGCTCTTGGTCTGAAGGAAATCCTGTCCCCAAAATTTGTGCGCGGCGAGAATATCGCCCAGACCTATCAATTCGTGGCCACAGGCAATGCGGATTTAGGTTTCGTTTCGGTATCGCAAATAATGAAACAGGGCAAATTGCGGGCGGGTTCGGTATGGATGATCCCTCAGGAATTGCACAGCCCCATCCGGCAGGATGCCATCCTGCTGAAATCCGCGATGAATAATCCGGCCGCCATTGCCTTTATGGCTTATTTAAAATCCGGCGCCGCCCGGGACATCATACGTGATTTTGGCTATCTCCTGCCCACGGAGGAAAAGTAATCATGGGGTTTTCTGACGCCGATCTTGCCGCGCTCTGGCTGACATTTCGTATTGCCAGCATCACCACCATTTTATTGCTGATCATTGGCACGCCCATTGCCTTGTGGCTGGCCCGGACAAAGTCCCGCTGGAAGGGGCCGATCGGCGCAATCGTGGCCTTGCCTTTGGTCTTGCCGCCAACGGTTATCGGCTTTTATCTTTTGATGGCCATGGGGCCAAACGGGCCCATCGGTCAGTTGACGACGGCCCTTGGCCTTGGTACTTTGACCTTTACTTTTTGGGGGCTTGTCATTGCTTCGGTGCTTTATTCCATGCCCTTTGTGGTTCAGCCCATTCAAAATGCCATCGAAGCCCTGGGCGCGCGACCATCGGAAGTCGCCGCGACCCTGCGCGCCGGCCCTTGGGATAGCTTTTTTACAGTCACATTGCCTTTGGCGCGGCCCGGTTTCATCACAGCAGCTATTCTGGGATTCGCCCATACGGTAGGGGAATTTGGCGTTGTGCTTATGGTCGGCGGAAATATCCCCGGCGTCACCCGCGTCATATCCGTACAAATCTATGACCATGTGGAAACCATGGCATATAGTCAGGCCCATTGGTTGTCAGGCACAATGGTTATTTTTTCTTTTGTGGTTCTGACAATTGTTTACACATTTAACCGGGGCAGAAGAAAATCGGGGGGCGGCTATGGCCTTTAATGTCCGCCTGAATATGTCATATTCTGAATTCACCCTTGATGTGGATCTTATGATTCCCGCCAAAGGTATTACCGCCATATTTGGCCCCTCGGGCTCTGGCAAAACATCCCTGCTCCGGGCCATTGCCGGGCTTCATCCGAAAGAGCTGTATAAAAACGGTCAGGGCCATATCCAGTTTGGCGATCAAATCTGGCAATCTGATACGGTTTTTCTGCCCACCTATAAAAGGCCCATTGGGTATGTGTTTCAGGAATCAAGCCTGTTTGAGCATCTGAGCATACAGCAGAATCTCGACTATGGTCAAAAGCGCATTAAAAATCCCCTGCCGCCTCACGAAAGGGATCATATCATTGACCTGCTGGGCATTTCCCATCTTTTAACCCGCCCGGCGGATAAATTATCCGGCGGAGAACGTCAGAGAGTGGCCATTGCCCGCGCTCTGTTGCTGCGGCCCCGATTGCTGTTAATGGATGAGCCTATGGCCTCATTGGACTTTGCCCGAAAGAGCGAAATTTTGCGGTTTCTGGAACGGTTAAAAACTGAGCTGAAAATTCCGCTGTTGTATATCAGCCATAATGCGGCAGAAGTCACGCGCCTTGCCGATCATCTGATTATTCTGGATCAGGGAAAAATTCAGCAGCAAGGCCCCATTCAGGACATTCTGGCCAGCCATAAAATTCTCAACAGCATGAGTGATGAGCCTTTCACACTTCTGTTTGGCACGGTTATGACCGCGCGCACCGAACATAATCTGACCGAGGTTGATCTGGGGGATGCCCTGATCCGCATGCCTCATCATGAGGTAAAAGAACAGGCGGAAATTCGTCTCCATCTCTATGCAAAAGATGTGAGCATCACCCTGTCCCGCCCTGAACAAACCAGCGTTCTGAATATCTTTGACTGTCAGATAGACACCATCGAACCGCCGACGGAAAATGGTCAATGCCTGATCCATCTTTGCCTGAAAAAGACCCGGATTCAGGCCCGGGTATCGGCCTATTCCTGCGCCGAACTTGATTTGCGTCCCGGCCAGAAAGTTTTTGCCCAGATCAAAGCTGTCTCTATTGTGCAATGATTTTCAGAGCATCCTGCGTTTCTCAGTTCAGCAGAATCAATTTAATAAAATCATGACCACCAATCCAAATATCAACAGGGCCATGATAATATTCACCACCCGTCCATGAGATGCCTCCCCAAGCCAGCGATTTAACGTATGGCCAAGCAGCATCCATGTGATACTGCACGGCAGGCCCACGAGAATGAATGTCACCACAATGATGATCGTCCGATGATAAATATCATCCGCAATCCCCACATATAATCCGGCGCTGGACAGGGCCATGATCAAGGCTTTTGGATTGATAATCTGAAAAAGAGCGGCTTCATAGAGAAAGAACGGACGGCTGGCTTTTTTCACCGGCAGATTACTCTGGGTCACATGCTGCCTGAAGGCCTCTTTTAAAAATCTGGCCCCAAGCCAGAAAAGCCATAATGACCCCGCCAATTTTACCACCAGCCGGGCCTCTGGCACAATTTTCAGCAATTCCCCAAGCCCAAGAACGGCCGCCGCCATCAATATGGAAAAGCCCACCTGAATACCAACCATATGGGGCAAGGTGCGGCGCACGCCAAAAAGCATGACCGACGACATGAGCATCAGGTTATTGGGCCCCGGCGTTATGGCCGAGACAAAAGCAAAGGTTATCAAGCCGAAAAGTAACGCTTCATTCATGGATATTCCCACAAGTTTGAACAACATGTTCGAACAATAGGTCTGGCATTGCCCCAAGTCTATGTTAATATTCCGTTATGGCACAGGGTATTTTTGTATCTGTTGATAGGCCAGAAAGAAAGAATATAATGCAAAAATTTGATGTCATCATTATCGGGGCCGGTATAGCCGGACTATCTGCCGCCTATGAAATAAGCAAGAGCAAGAACATTCTGGTCGTTGAACAGGAAGACCACCCCGGTTATCACGCCACGGGGCGTTCGGCGGCGGTTTATGCCGCGGCTTATGGCAGCGAAAATACGGCGCTTTATGCCCTGGTTCGGTCAAGCTGGCCTTTTTTCAAAAACCCGCCTGCTGGTTTCTCGGAATATGCCCTATATGGAGATCGTGGCATAATGTTTGTGGCGGATCATGACCATACGAGCGGCCTCATCAAACATTATGAAGAAATGAAAATAAGGAATCCTGATGCCATTCTGGTTAACCGGGATTTTATTAAAAGAAAATTTCCCCTGCTACGGGATTCCTATTGCGAAACGGCCATTTATGATCCCAATGTTTATGATCTGGATGTCAGCGCCTTGCAGGAAGGCTACCTGCGTGCCATTAAAAAATCCGGCGGCCAGATCATCACAGGTTTTCAAGCCACCGAAATACAGCAAATTCAGGATCAATGGGCCGTCAGCAATGGCACGGCCCGCTATCAAGCCCCCATCCTT
This sequence comes from Emcibacter sp., assembly GCA_026982375.1. Classification (GTDB taxonomy): domain Bacteria; phylum Pseudomonadota; class Alphaproteobacteria; order Sphingomonadales; family Emcibacteraceae; genus Paremcibacter. The sequence continues at coordinate 14,910 of JALSHF010000105.1, forward strand.
GTCAATGCGGCGGGCCCGTGGGTTGATCATATTGCCCAGATGGCCGGCGCGGGAAAGATCAATATTAAACCTCTGCGGCGCTCTGCGATTCTGGTTGACGGGCCAGAGGGGGAAATTTCAGATGACTGGACAATGATTGTTGAATTTGAAGAAGAGTTTTTTATCAAGCCGGACGCCGGAAAGCTATTGATTTCCCCGGCCAATGAAGACCTCTCGCCCCCTTGTGATGCGCAGCCAGAAGAACTTGATATTGCCCTTGCGGCGCATTATGCCGAAGAGGTCCTTGGCCTGCCCGTCAAAAAGATTGATCATTCATGGGCCGGATTACGCAGCTTCGTCGCGGACAGAGGCCCCGTGATCGGCTTTGATGACAAAGCGCAAGGCTTTTTCTGGCTTGCCGGCCAAGGCGGGTTCGGCGTCCAGACAGCCCCCGCCGCAGGGCGTTTGGCCGCCGCGCTTATTGCGCAAGAGGCCGTGCCTGAAGACATAAAATCCTATGGCCTTGAAGAGGTCATGACGTCACCATCACGGCCTGGGCTAATATCCGCTGAGTTTCAATGCCTCGAAAAGAAACTGAAATTTTAACGTCAGCGACGCCGCCCCAATAAAAGCTTGCAAGCCTCTGGCAGGGCCTGCCTGATCCAGCGCCATTGATATTTCACGGTCAGGGCAAACCAGCCATGAGCCGCATATTTTCGCGCGCTGGTCGGCAGGGCCGCGCCCGTGCAGCGTAATGTGATCCCCTGCTGGCGCGCATGCCACACCAGCAAATGATCCTCGCCGTAGGGGGCGTCTTGCGCAAAGCCGCCAATCTGATGAAAAATATCTTTGCGCAGGCAAAAGCCCTGATCACCAAAAGGGATTTTTAATATTTCAGACCGGAACCATGCCCCCCATTCATTTATGGCCATCCCGGCGGGGCCATCATTGCGGAATTTCAAATGATAATAATGCAGGGCCTCAGGACAGGCTTTGATGGCGGCCTCAAGGGCGGCGATGACCCGCTCTGAAAGCCGCGAATCCGCATGCAAGAACCATAAAAATTCTCTGGTCGCGGCCTTGGCTCCCGCATTTTGCTGTTGGGCGCGACCTTGCCGGGTTTTAATCACACGGATATATTTTTTGGCAGAGTCTTTGCCAAATTTTCTGAAAGAGTCTTCAAGGATAATATCATCGCAAGAAACAATAATAATCTCCGCCGCAAGCTCAAGTCCGTTCAGATCATCCATGAGCCGGCCCAGTTGATCTTCACCGGGGCCGAGGGGAATGATGATCGATAGATTTTCCAACGTCATAATCTTAGCAGATCCAGAAGGGCCTTCTTGTCCTCTGTCAATGAATTTTCTGGTGACAGAACCGCCGATTGCAGATTTTTCCGGCATTTACATTCTGGGGTACATTCTGATGCGGAACCAGAAGAAGCCAGACGGTCATTTTCCAAAAATTCTCCTAAAAGACTTTTTGCTTTCTCTAGACTTTCGCCGTAACGGGAAATAACCTGTTCAACGCTCACATGCCGGGCGGGATCATCAAGCCAGCAATCATAATCGGTCACCACCGCAATGGTGCAATAACAAATCTGGGCTTCCCGCGCCAAAAAGGCTTCGGGCACATTGGTCATCCCCACCAGATCGCAGTTCGCGGCATTTTTCAGGAATAAACTTTCGGCTCTGGTGCCAAGGCGCGGCCCGTCAACGCCGGCATAGGTCAAGCCCGTATGCAGCGGAATATTCATTTTCTTTCCCGCCTGAACAAGGGAACTTGCCAGCATGGGGCATGTGGGCTCGGCGGTTGATACATGAGCCACAAGGCCGCCGCCAAAGAAGGTTTTTTCGCGCGCGCCTTTGACAAAATCAAAATATTGGTCGGCCAGACATAAATCCCCCGGCTTATATTCATCCCGCAGACTGCCCACCGCAGAAATACCGATGATCCGGGTCACGCCCATTTTTTTCAAAGCCCAGATATTGGCCCGGTAATTGACTTCATGGGGCAGATATTCGTGGGATTTACCGTGACGGGCCAGAAATATAATCTTTTGACCCCCGTTATACCTACCAATGGCAAGAGGCGCGGACGGCATGCCGTAGGGTGTCTCAAGGACAGTCTCTTCCACGATATCCAGTCCTGAGAGCTGGTAAATACCTGATCCGCCAATGATGCCTAACATAAAATTCCGTCTCCTTTAAATTTCGCTGCAGGATGAGCCATAAGCGAAACAACTGTAACAGCGATGATGTTTCATACTGATCCGCCCCCCCATACTCAGCTCCAAGGATGGCCCAAGATCATAATCAAGATCATCATCCACCAATGTACAGGCATAGACCCGCATTTTACCATCCTGTTTGACAATCATGCGTGAGAAAGCGCACATGAATTCTTTGCGGCTTTCTGCATTCTGATACCGGGTCATGCAATCCGTGGTCACGAAAGGCACCTTCGGCAAGGACCCCGGCAGGGCAAAATCCGGAAAAGCCACGATGGTCAAATCTTCGGGCAGATCATGGTCTTTAAACAATTGAGCAAAGGCATCTTCGGCGGCAGCTTTATCTTCATCCGGCCAGATATGACGGGCGACAGATATGGAAAATCCCCGATCATAGAGCATTTTAAGGCCTGTCAGGGCTTTGGCAAAGCTGCCCGCGCCCCGTCCCAGATCATGGGTTTTTTCGTCAAAATGATCCAGACTAACCCGAAAGGAAACCGGATTGGGGCTATTTGTCAGATTTTCCAATTCTTCGATACGCTTATGCAGGGCCTCCGTCCCATTGGTCAGGACGAGGCAAGGCCGATGGGCCGATGCCAGCGTCAATATTTGGGGCAAATCCTTTGCCAGAAAAGGCTCGCCGCCCGTGAAGGAAAACTGCTGCACGCCCAGTTTCAGGGCTTGCTCAATATAAGGGGCAACATCCTGCAATTTGACAAGGCCAAGCCGTGTATCACCGGGTTTTGAGCCTTCCAGACAGAAACCACAGGCCAGATTACAGGCCGTCCCCGTATGAAACCAGACTTCCCGAAGCTGGTCGCTGTCAATATAGCCCCGCGCATCACCTTTTGGGGTCACAGACCAATTTTCTGATTTTTGAAGAATCTCAGCCATAGTTAATTCTGTCCCGGCTCATAAATTCACTGATCTTCTGGTAAAGATATTGCCGTGCGGGTCTTGGGTCATCCGCCAAATCACCTTGCAATTTAATGAGGTCTGCCTCTATATCAATATCATAGCTGGGTAAAATATTCTCCACCGTCATGTCCTTATCCGTGCAATAGGTTGCCAAAGCCTGGCCGAGCTTATTGGTGCTCCATGGCAAACCCGTCAAATCCGGCCAGGGGATTCGCGCGCCCATAAGCGTGACGCCGCCGTCGTCTGCGGGCGATAACATGATATCCTTGGTCAGAAACGCCCGCGCGGCCGCGTCAAAATGCTGCGGCGTTAACATGGGGGCATCGCTGCCCATAAAAATAATCCTGCCAAACCCCCGCCGCCGCAATTCTTGATCTATGGCCCAAAGGCGATAACCAAGCCCGCCTTTGGGCTGGGCAAGAACCAAGGTCTCTTTGTTCTGTAGTAATCCCCTGGCCCAGTCCCGATCATCGGGCGATGCCGGCGACAGGATAACAGCCCCATATCCCGAACGCGTCCACGCACGGGCATCTTCAAGGGCGCAGTTCAGGAAAGCCCGGGCAAATATCAACGCCTGCGGCGCACCAATGGTTTTTGCCAGCCGTTGCTTGCCCTGAAACAAGGCCGGTCGCTTGCAAAAAACAACCAGACAAGGGGCGCAGGACGCTGCGGCACCCATTATGGGACAAGCCTTTTATGTCGTGAAAATAACTTGAGAAAGATTTTAAAAATTTTGGCAATTTTTGGCGTGAAGCTGCGCTTTAAATAATTGTTGGCCAGCTTTTTCCAGACATCGGCCTGAACAGGATAAGGGTGAATGGTGGCGCCAACCGCCGATATTTTAAGGCCGGACGTGATCGCCAGCGCCATTTGCGTGATGGATTCGCCGGCGTGGGACGATACCATGGTCGCGCCCAGAAGCCGGCCGGACTTCTTTTCCACATATACCCGGGCAAAACCCTCGATCTCTTCTTCGAGGATGGCCCGGTCAACGTCTGACATCTGCGCGGTCAAGGTGATGATTTGATCGCCTTGTTCAGCGGCCTCGGCAGCGGTCATTCCCACATGGGCCACCTCGGGAGAGGTATAAATTGCCCAGGGCATGACCAGATCACTGACTTTTTTACGGCCAAAAAACAGCGCATTCTGCAGGACA
>JALSHF010000106.1 GCA_026982375.1 Emcibacter sp.
CTTCGGTTAAAGCGCATCCATTCACAGAAACAGATTTCAGGGTCATATCAGACCCGGCCAGAATAAGCGGCACATCCTTTTGTACCCTGCGCTTGAAACGTGATGTCGCCCGAACATGGGTCACATTTTTCCTCAGGTCAAAATCCAGCGCCACCCGATCAATCAGGAAATCCGGCGCGGCGTAATTTTTTAAATATTTCACGTCAGGCAGTTTTTTATTCTGATCTGCATTGCGCGCATCAACCATGGCAGTGGCTCCTTAAACTAAAGCATTAAGGGATAGCAGATAGAATGTATCATTGTGGAAAGCAATTGAATTTCGCGTTATTATTCGAAATCATTGGTTACTTATTTTTGCTGTCTTGATCTTTCCAGTTTTTTATTTTGCGGTATAATGTGGATGGATTAACCTCCAGATAACCCGCCGCACGGGAAATATTGCCGCCGCATATCTCAATGGCTTCCTCAACCACTTGTTTTTCACATTGCCACAAGGGCCTGATCGACGTTACATCCCGTTTCCTTGGCGTTTTAAAGACATCCAAAAGTTCATTATTCGGCACCTCTGAGCCAACAACGTCATCGGGCTTTATACTCAGGAAATCTTTCGGCAACATGTCCTTGTCCACCGCGCCCCCCTCGCTCAGCACAACAACATTGCGAATAATATTTTGCAATTGCCGCACATTGCCGGGCCAGAGATGACTCATGAAGATTTCTTCAACCTCAGGCGTATATCCTGTAAATTTTTTGCCTTCTTCCTCGGAATATTTCTTGAGGAAATTCAGGGCAATGGCCAGTTTATCCTGCCCCCGTTCCCGTAATGCCGGTAATTTAATGGGAATGACATTAAGGCGATAATATAAGTCTTCTCTGAAAAGGCCTTTTTCGATCATTTCCAGCGGATTACGATTGGTGGCGCATATATAGCGGATGTTCACTTTGATGGTTTTGGCACTGCCCACCTTCTGAAAGGTGCCGGACTGAATAAGTCGCAATAATTTGGTTTGCAGGTTTATATCCATCTCACCTATTTCATCGAGGAATAATGTTCCGCCATCAGCTCTTTGCGCCGCCCCTTCCCGATCCGAGGTCGCGCCTGTAAAAGCCCCCTTCACATGGCCGAATATTTCGCTTTCCATAAGGTCTTTCGGAATAGCCGCACAATTCAAAATCACCAATTCATTGTTTTTACGATTGCTTTTATTATGAATAGCCTCAGCGCAAAGCTCCTTGCCCGTTCCGCTTTCGCCCGTGATAAAAACCGTCGCAGAGCTTTTGGCAACATTATCAATGGTATCATATACGGCCTGCATGACTTGGGATTTTCCAAGCATCCCGTGAAATTCATCACGGCCCAATTGATTTTTATAACTGTCGACCATTTGCCGTAAATGCATACGTTCTATGGCATTGCGCACGGTAAGTATGAAGCGGCTTTCATCAAAGGGCTTCTGAAGATATTCAAAAGCCCCCAGCCGCATGGCATCGACAACCCGCGAAACAGACCCATAAGCCGTTATAACAATAACGCAGCTATCCAGCCCCACATCAGAAACATATTTCAGGATTTCCATACCATCGACATCAGGCAGGTTCATATCCAGCAGAATAATCTGAGGGCTATTCTCCGCGAGATATTTATAGGCTTCATCGCCTGTCGTAACATGGGTAATTTCGACATTCTCACCTTGTAAATATTCAATATATACTTCGGCGAGGGGAACAACGTCTTCGATAAGCAGGATGGTCATTTTATTCACAGCATTACGCCTTTATAGGTTTGAAAAGACTTTACGCATACGGGATACTATAACGGCAAACGACCGAACGACTTAATATAATTTTAAGATTACACGTCATATTATGGCTAAAAACTCAGGCAACCTCACTAAACAATCTGTCGACTTCATCAACCATATCTTTCAAGTGAAATGGTTTCTGTAAAACTTTGGCATTAACAGGCCGGTCTTTTGCCGTATCCATTGCCACAGCGGCAAAACCAGTAATAAACATAACATTCAATTCAGGTTGCATTTTTGTGGCCCTGCGCGCCAATTCGATACCATCCATGCCCGGCATCACAATATCTGTGAGCAGCAGATCAAAACCACCGCCGGCGAGTAACGGCAGGGCATCCGTACCCAACCCTACAGAAATAACCTGATAGCCAGCCTTCTCTAAAGATCTGGATAAAAATCTTCTCATGGTGTCATCATCTTCAGCTAATAAAATACGCGGCACTCTCATATTACCTTTTGTTATATTTTTAATTCAGATTTTTAATTCAGTTTTTTAATCTGGGGCCAATTTTTAATCCGGGGCCCCAAGAAGCCCTGTATTTTTAATAACGCACCAAGTATGAACAATTCAATAAATTATTTATATATTATGCCTTTTGCTAAAATATTTTTTATTATGCAAATAATTTTGCCGTATAATGATAACCATAAATCAAATGGGCAATAGATAACATGCAGCCATACACAATATTTCGGCCGGCCAATCAGACGAATGCCATTATCTTTAACAGCCCCCATAGCGGAACATATTTACCAGAAGATTTCCTGAAAAAAATTTCCATTGATCCTGAAATATTACATTTTTCCGGCGATATACTGGTTGATCAATTGATAAATGATGTCGCTTTATTTGGGGCAAGCAGCCTCATAAATCATTTCGCACGCACTTATGTGGATACAAACCGCGCGGCCAATGAAATAGATTCTGAAATGTTTCATATGCCGCCGCGCGCCCTTAAAGACAATAATGAATATCATAATACGGATAAAGTTGCGCAGGGTTTCGGTATTTTTTCACGCAAATCCTGTAACGGGCTTGATATTTATCCCGAAAAACTGCCCTTCTCAGAGATTGGGCACAGACTTGATCACATATATCATCCCGTTCACAAGGCCTTGAGTCGTCTGCTTGAGGCAAGTCTGAACAAATATGGTTATTATCTTTTAATAGATTGCCATTCCATGCCATCCTATCAATTCATAGACCCCAGACTTTCCTCGAATATGCAAGCGGATCTCGTAATCGGGAATTGTTTTGACAACAGTTGCAGCGTTGAATTGAGCCGCCATATTGGCGCGTATTTTTCTGACCATGGTCTCGGCGTGACCTATAACAAGCCCTATTCCGGCGGCTTTAACACCCGGCATTATGGCCAATATAGTCATAGGGGCGCTCACAACCGGCAGGCCATTCAGCTGGAATTCAAAAGATCATTATATATGGATGAGAAGTCCCTGAAACCAAATGATGGTTTCGAGCCACTGCGGCGGCTTGTCACAGGACTTAGCGAAAATCTGAACAAAAATATATCCGGATTATTGTCCTCTGAACAGCGCCTTTAATTCCCTGGGCTTCACCGCACCGGTTATAAAGATTATCGCAAGATAGCTCCCGATTCCGGCCAATATAATAATAAACAAGCCCGAAATTTTTTCCAGCATATGTCCCGCAAACATATCTGAGATACTTCCGCTGATGATCCAGATAATGCCGCCCATCACAAGGCTGGCCAGAAAATATTTGGCAACGCGCCATATAACCTTCTTGTCAAAGGAAAACTGGTCTCGCCGGATCAATCCCCCCGCCAGCAATGCCACATTTACCCACGCGGATATGGCCGTGGCCATCGCCAGCCCCACATGGGCAAAATACTGCATCAATATTAAATTCAATATGACATTCACGGCCAGCGCCACCATCGCAAATTTTACCGGCGTTCTGGTATCTTTACGCGCGAAATACCCGGGGCTGAATATCTTGGCAAGGACATAGGCCGGAAGCCCCGCCGCATAAGCCGCCAGCGCATAGGCCGTCTGCCAGCTATCCTGAGAGGTAAAAGCATTCCTTTCAAATAACACATGGATCAGCTGATAGGGAATGATCATAAAGGCAACTGCCGCCGGAATAGTCAGGAAAAGGCCAAGCTCTATGGCCCTGTTTTGATTGGCGGCACAGGCCGCATCATCTCCCTCGGCTATATTTCGGGCCAGCATTGGCAAAAGAACAGTCCCCAAGGCAACCCCGATCACCCCGATGGGCAACTGGTTCAATCTATCGGCATAAAATAAAAAGGAAATGGACCCATTCGGCAGATGAGACGCGATAATCATATCCAGCATGAGGTTAATCTGTATCACCCCGGCGCCCAAGGCCGCCGGCATCATAATGATCAGCATCTCTTTAACCTTTGGCGTCAGGCGCGGCATGACAAGCCGGATTTTATATCCTATGCGCCGGCACGCCAGATAGAGCCAGATCAACTGGATAAATCCGGCCAATGACACGGCGATGGCCAGAGAATGCGCCGGTGTCTCGAATTGATCCGAAAAGAAAAGCAAGGCAGAAATCATACTTAGGTTCAATATGATCGGTGTTGCCGCCGTTTCGGAAAACTTACCCAAAGCATTCAATATACCGCCCAAAAGTGAGACAAGGCTGATAAATAACAGAAATGGGAAGGTAATTCTGGTCAAAAGAACAGTCAATTGGAACTTAGCCTCATCATCCGTAAAACCGCCCGCCAGAACATAAATCATCGCCGGGGCGAATATTTCCATAAGCGCGACAAGAACCAGCAACACCACCAGCAAACAGGAAAAGGCACTTTCGGCAAAACTCAAAGCTTCTTCTTTTCCCCCTTGGGTAAGAGTCGCGGTGAAGACCGGCACAAAAGAGGCACTGAAGGCCCCCTCGGCAAAAAGCCTGCGGAAAAAATTGGGCAGCTTCAGGGCAACGAAAAAACAATCCGCCACAAAACCCGCGCCCAATATGGAAGCCGCCAATATATCCCGCATAAAACCCAAAATCCGGCTTATAAGGGTGAAGCTGCTAAAGATGGCAACGGCTTTTGCTAGGGACATATTATTGACTAACCCGTTTGGCTTTTTTCCTGACAGCCTTCGGTTTCTTTTTGCCAATTAAAAGAGCTGCCATCAGTTTTTCCCTGATTTTTTTCAATTTATTTTCATTGTCAATTTTATGGCCAAACAAGTCACAGACAAAGATAACCGTTACCGCCCGCTCGCCAAAGGTGGCGATATGGGCGCTGCCGATGGAAAGTTTCAGATCAACCAAAGCCTGTGACAGCATATAAAGAAAGCCCGGCCGGTCAAGACCATTCAGCTCGATGACCGTATAACGGTTGCTGGCCTTATTATCAATCAAGACACGGGGTTCAATGGTAAAGGCATCTGCCTTATTGGGCCGCTCACATAAACTGTCCAATTCTTTGCGCGGCAGCAATTCACCGGCGAGGGTTCGCTCGATCGTTTTCTTAAGACGCTCAAGCTTGTGTTTATCCTTGAATATGCCGCCGTCCGGCTCTTGAATCCTGAAGGTATCCAAGGCCATGCCATCCTTGGTGGTAAAAACTCTTGCATCCTGAATAGAAGCCCCGCTCACCGCGATCGCGCCCGTTATTCTGGCAAAAAGCCCCGGATGATCTTGCGCATAGATGGTTAATTCTGAAATATTTTGAAATTCATCCACATGAATATTAATGCTCAGCTTTTCTTCTATTCTGTCCGACAGCGCAATCAGCCGCGCATTCCTGATTTGATTTTCCCCCTTAACGGCCAGCCAGTATGGCGCGTAAAATCTTTTGCAATAAGCCCTGAACTCTTCGTCCGTCCAGTCGGCAAGCTCGGCGCGAAGCATTTCCTGAGCCGCCTCTATTCCGTGCTTATTGCCGCCTTCGACTTGGTCGCCCAAAAGATATCTTTCGGCCTGATAATAGAGATCCCTAAGCAATTGTCCCTTCCAGCCATTCCATATTTTTGGCCCGACAGCCCGAATATCAACAACGGTCAAGACCAGCAACAGGCGCAGCCGTTCAGGGCTTTGAATGATTTTCGAAATATCCTCAATGGTTTTTGGATCACTCAAATCACGCTTAAAGGCCACATGCGTCATAATCAGATGATGGCGCACAAGCCATGAAACGGTTTCCGTTTGCGCCGCTGTCAGTCCAAGGCGCGGGCATAGTTTTTGGGCCACCTGTTCCCCCAGAACCGAATGGTCACCCTTACGTCCTTTGGCAATATCATGAAGTAAAACAGCGACATAAAGCACCTCTCGCGAAAGTATTTTATGGACTATTTCATGGGATAACGGATGTTCCTCCGCAAATTTACCCTGTTCCAGTTCGGACAAAAGCTCAATGGCCCTGATGGTATGCTCATCAACGGTATAAACATGATACATATCAAATTGCATTTGGGCCACAACCCGTCCAAAATCAGGAATAAATTTGCCCAATACGCCAGCTTCATTCATCAGTCTTAAAATAAACCCCGGCCCCGCTTTATAGGTCAGCATTTCTATGAACAGCCTATTCGCCTCAGGATCATTGCGAAAATTTCGATTTATCAGCTTAAGGTTATGACGAATACGGCGCAATGCCCGGGGATGAATATCCAGATCATGTTTTTGGGCCTCATGAAAAATACGCATCATGTTAATGGGGTCGTCAATAAAATCCTTGGAAGTCGTTAGTGAAATACGACTGCCTTCAACAGGGAATATGCCTATTTTTCGATTGCGAAGGCCAAATTTGGGCATCCTGAGACGAGGCTTACGCTTATGTTTATCTTCGAGATAGGCACAATATATTCGCGTCAGATCACCCACGGTCTTTGCCATGAGGAAAAAATGCTTCATGAAACGTTCGACGCCGGATAATCCGGCCCGATCCACATAACCAAGGCGGTCCGCCAGTGTTTTCTGTACGCCAAACGTAATACGCTCCTCCGCGCGGCCAGAAATATAATGCAGCTGAAAACGTACGATCGTCATAAAATTATGAGCTTTTCGGAACTGGCGATAATCATTCTTGGAAAATACGCCCTTCTCAACCACTTCGGACACACTTTCCACACCATATAAATATTTGGAAATCCAATATAAAGTTTGCAGGTCGCGCAACCCCCCCTTGCCTTCCTTGATATTCGGTTCAACCACATAACGGGCCTGACCCAGTTTGATATGACGCGCGTCCCGCTCGGCAAGTTTTTCTTCAACAAATTCGGGTTCCGTTCCGGCGACGACCTGACTTTTATAGCTTTCCAGAAATTCTTCGTATAAGGCCTTGTCCGCGCAGATATATCTGGATTCCAGCAAAGATGTCCGAATGGTCAAGTCTGCTTTTGACAGGCGCACAGATTCCTTGATTGTCCGTACCGCATGCCCGACTTTCAAGCCGATATCCCACAGCATATAAAGCATATATTCAACGACCTGCTCGCCCCATGCCGTTTGTTTATAGGGCAATAAAAATAATATATCCACATCGGAATAGGGCGACATATCAATGCGGCCATACCCCCCAATAGCCACGAGACTCAACCGTTCACTCGACGTTCTATTTTGTACGGGAAGAATATATTCTGTGGTGATTTTATATATCTGAATAATAATTTCATCCGTCAACAACGTCTGCGCAGCGACCAGAGATGCACCATTTTCCCCCGCATCACAGCGATGTTGAATTTCCTTAAACCCCTTCTGATAAAATTCTTTAAAAAGCTCTATCAAGCCCGGACGCACTTCGGAAAGGGGCATGTTCGTCTGAAGGTCACGCAGCCTGTTTTCAAATGCTTTGCGATTAAAAATCTGGCTATGTTTTTTAACTTTAACCATCTTGCTGCAACTTCTTTAATTTATAGAGAATATCCATTGCCTGCCTTGGACTAAGTTCATCAGGAAAAACATCTGACAATATTTTTTCAATTTTCGTCGCCGCTGAATTTTCATTGACTGGCCCCTGATCGACTTTGCTCTGAAGAACGGAAAACAAAGGCAAATCGTCGGCCAGACTATCCATTTTTTGCCCCCTGGCCGCGCCCTGCCCGTCTTGTTCAAGGCTATGCAACACTTGCTGCGCCCGCTCTACAACGACCTTTGGCAGACCCGCCAGTTTCGCCACCTGAATACCATATGAGCGATCCGCAGAGCCCTTGGCCACTTGATGAAGAAAGATAATTTCTCCCTGCCAGTCCTTGACCTTCATATAATGCAGCGCCAAATCATCCAGCTTTGCCGCCAATGCGGTCATCTCATGATAATGGGTTGCAAATAAGGCCCGGCATTCATTCACCTCATGGATATGCTCCACCGCTGCCCAGGCAATAGACAGGCCGTCATAAGTGGCTGTCCCCCGGCCTATCTCATCCAAAATCACCAGAGAGCGGCTTGTTGACTGGTTTAATATTGCCGCTGTTTCAACCATTTCAACCATAAAGGTTGACCGTCCCCGCGCCAGATCATCCGAAGCACCAACCCGGCTGAACAACCGATCAACAATGCCCATATGCGCTTTTTTTGCCGGTACGAAACTGCCCATTTGGGCCATTAAAGCCATCAAGGCATTTTGCCGCAGGAAAGTACTTTTACCGGCCATATTTGGCCCTGTAATCAGCCATAATCTGTTGCCGGGGTTAAGGTCGCAGTCATTGGCCACAAAATGATCTGAGTGATTTTTCTCCAAGGCGGCTTCAACCACGGGATGACGGCCATTTTGAATATCAAAATTTAAACTGTCATCCACCAAAGGCCGGCTGTAATTCTTTTCCGCCGCAAGTTCCGCAAGAGCGGTTGCCACATCCAGTTGCGCCAGCCCCTGAGATGCCAATATTATTTCCTGCCAGTCCTGAAGTGTGGCCGCGACCAATTCCTCGTATATTTCATGCTCCAGAACAAGGGCTCTGTCCGATGCCTGCCCTATTTTCCCCGCAAGCTCTGCCAGTTCGTGACTATTGAAGCGCACCGCACTGGCCAAAGTCTGGCGATGGATGAAAGTTTCATTCAGGGGCGCGGCCATTAATTTATCCGCATGAAGCGCCGTGACCTCAATAAAATATCCCAGCACATTATTATATTTTACTTTCAGGCCGTTCACCTTGCTCATGTCGCGGTATTTTGCCTCCAAGGCCATTATCAGCCTTTTACTTTCGCTGGACAGCACACGAAAATCGTCAAGGGCGGCATGAAAGCCCTTGGCTATGAAATTGCCGTCCCGAATGATGGTCGGCAGGTCTTCAGAAAGCGCCCTTTGCAATAAATCAATGATTTCCTGATGGGAGCCTAAGTTTTCGAGGATAATATCAATGTCACCCGGCCGCGATATCAGGTCATCATCACTTGCCGCATCCGGGGATTTCGACCGGCTTTGAAAACTATATTTAATATCCGCAGCCTGTATCAGGCCGCTGCGCACCATCGCCAGATCACGGGGGCCGCCGCGCCCGACAGAAAGCCGCGACATGGCCCGCTCCAGATCAGGGCACCGTTTAAGCAAGTCTCTGATTTTTCGGCGAAAGGCTTCATGCTGCTGAAAATAAGCCACCAGATCAAGCCGCCTGTTTATGGCCCTGTGATCCATGAGCGGGGCATTAAGGCGGCTGTTCAGCAATCTCGCGCCTGCGCCGGTCACCGTGCGGTCAATCGTATGGAGCAGGCTGCCTTGCCGCGCCCCTGCCAAAGTATGGGTCAATTCCAGATTTCTGCGGGTCGCCCCGTCTATCATCATGGTGCCGCCTTCGCCGACGGACACAGGATTCCGAAGCTTGGGTAATTTGCCTTTTTGTGTTTCCAGCAAATAGGTTATTAACCCGCCGCAGGCGGATAATTCTTCGCGGTTAAAGCTGCCCAACCCTTCGAGGGTTTTGACGCCATAAGCCTCTTTCAGGACGGCTTCCCCCCGCATACTGTCAAAATGGCTGCTTTCAACAAGGCTCAGGACATGCTCCCAATCCGCAAGCGCATCCCCCAGGTCGTCACTTGCCAGAAGCTGCGACGACAGGATGATCTCTCCCGCGTTCAGGCGGGCCAATTCGGAACCCAAATTCTCAGGGTGAAGAGCGGTGACAAAAAAATCACCGGTGGAAATATCAAGCCATGCCAGCGCAAATTTATTTTGCGACCGGGCCAAGGCCGCCAAGAAATTATTCTGGCGGGCATTTAACAGATTTTCTTCGGTGATGGTTCCCGGCGTTACCAAACGCACCACATCCCGCCTTACAATAGATTTGCCGCCGCGTTTTTTGGCCTCTGCCGGATTTTCCATCTGTTCGCAAACGGCAACCTTGAAACCCCGCTTGATCAGGCGGGACAGATAATTTTCCGCCGCATGAACCGGAACGCCGCACATGGGAATATCAACCCCGTTATATTTCCCCCGTTTGGTCAGGGTAATATCGAGGGCTTCCGAGGCCTTAACCGCATCCTCGAAAAATAATTCATAAAAATCGCCCATCCGGTAAAAAAGCAAATATTCCTGATGTTTTTCTTTTAACTCTAAAAATTGTGCCATCATGGGCGTTACTACAGAATCAGACTTGGTCCCGGATTTCGCCATAGGCTGCGATGCTTTAATTTTATTTTTTGTCAGGCTATTCGTCATAAATTCATCAGTTTTAAAATATTAATAAAGATATTTGTTATTTGCAATTAATTTAATTACAATATATATACCAATAATGTAATTAAATATGTTTCAAAATTTTACTTTACGCGTATCTTTAATATTCAGATATATGCTGTTAGAGGCTAAATAGAAGATACCTTATCTGCGGCATAGGTGGAAAGCAATTTTCTAAAACCAGATCGCAAGATTATAATAATCGTAGGAACGAATGTAATGAGTGACAAGAAAAATGATTTTGGCGATAAAGAAGCCCTCCATTACCACGCCATTGGCCGTCCCGGGAAACTGGAAATCCGGGCCACCAAATCCATGGCAACCCAGCGGGATTTGTCCCTGGCCTACTCCCCCGGCGTTGCGGCCCCTGTATTGGCCATCTCGGAACATCCCGGCATGGCTTATGATTATACGGCCAAAGGCAATCTCGTGGCGATTATCACCAATGGCACCGCAATCCTCGGGCTTGGGAATCTTGGCGCGCTCGCCTCCAAACCCGTTATGGAGGGCAAAGCGGTTCTGTTCAAAAGATTCGCCGATATTGACGGTATTGACCTTGAGGTGGATACCACAGATGTGGATGAATTCATTAATTGTGTGAAATTGCTTGGCCCCACATTTGGCGGCATAAATCTGGAAGATATCAAAGCCCCGGAATGCTTCATCATTGAACAGGCCCTGCGCGAAAAGATGGATATTCCGGTTTTTCACGATGATCAACACGGCACGGCAATCATTACCGCCGCCGGTGTCATAAATGCCATTGACCTGACGGGACGTGACATAAAAGATGTTAAAATAGTCGTTAATGGCGCGGGGGCCGCCTCTATCGCCTGTACAGAATTGGTCAAAGCCATGGGCGTACCCCATGAAAATGTCATCATGTGCGACAGCAAAGGTGTCATATATCAAGGCCGCAAGGAAGGCATGAACCAATGGAAATCAGCCCATGCCATTGCAACAGAACATCGCACATTGCAGCAAGCATTGCAGGGTGCGGATATATTTCTGGGCCTGTCGGTCAAAGGCGCCGTCAGCAAGGATATGGTCAAAAGCATGGCGGACAAGCCCATCATTTTTGCCATGGCCAATCCGGACCCAGAAATAACGCCCGAAGATGTGGCCGAAGCGCGAAATGATGCCATCGTGGCCACGGGCAGATCTGATTATCCCAATCAGGTCAATAATGTGCTTGGTTTTCCCTATATTTTTCGCGGCGCGCTGGACGTAAGAGCCTCCACCATCAATGATGAAATGAAAATAGCCGCCGCCCTCGCCATTGCGAAACTTGCCCGCGAGGACGTACCAGACGAAGTCGCCGCCGCCTATAGCGGGGGGCATCCGAAATATGGCCCAAAATATATCATTCCGGCCCCTTTCGATCCGCGATTGATCAGCGCCATATCGCCCGCCGTTGCAGAAGCCGCCATCAAAAGCGGTGTTGCCAGAAGGCCAATCATCGATATGAATGCCTACCGCAAGGAATTGGCGGCGCGGCTCAACCCCACCACCGGTACATTACAGATGATCTATGATCAGCTCGGCAATGAGCCAAAGCGGGTGATCTTTACCGAAGCCGATGAAGAAACCGTTCTTCGGGCCGCCCTTGGATTTGAGCAGAATGGCTATGGCAAAGCGGTTCTCATCGGTTATGAAGAGAAAATTCGCGATCATCTGGAACATATAGGCCATAATCGTAACGACAAGCTGGAAATCCATCATGGCCGCAGCAGTGAAAAAACCACCCAATATGCCGAATTTCTATTTTCGAAATTACAGCGCAAAGGTTATCTCTTTCGGGATTGCCTGCGTCTTGTCCGGTCAGACCGTAATATTTTCGGAGCCTGTATGCTCGCCTTTGGAGATGCGGATGCCATGGTAACCGGACATAACCGTCATTATGCGGCCGCGCTGGACAGTATTATGAAAGTGATCGACCCGATCCCCGGCTGTGAAGCCATGGGGCTGTCTATTGTGGTCAAGGACGACCGGACAATTTTTATAGCCGACACTGCCATCAATGAAATGCCCACCGCAGAAGAAATGGCCGACATTGCCATTCATGCCGCAGCGGCTGTGCGTCATTTTGGCATAGAACCGCGTGTGGCCTTCATGTCTTATACCAATTTTGGCAATCCTGTGGGCGGGATTTTAGCCACAACCTCGCGGGCGGCGGTGAGCGTATTGGATGGCCAGAAAGTTGACTTTGAATATGAGGGGGAAATGCATGCCGGCGTTGCTCTTAACCCCGAGATCATGAAGTCATACCCCTTTTGCCGTCTGTCAGGCCCGGCCAATATCTTGATTATGCCGGGCATGCATTCGGCCCATATTTCAACCAAAATGCTGCGGGAGCTTGGCGGGGGCACCGTGATTGGCCCTATGCTGGTGGGACTTGCCCATTCGGTTCAAATCATCCCCATGGGATCATATGCCTCGGAAATTATTAATCTGGCCGCCCTTGCCGCCCATAATGTCAACATGCATGAGAAAATATAGATTTTTCCCCGTTGTTTTATGTATCTTCAAAAAGTTGCGGTGTGGTTTTTCTCAGGCGATCCACAAGCAATAAAATAAGGACATCAGTGGTGTTGAACTGCTCGTCAATCACCGCCCCGTCCCCGATGTAACAGCCAAGGCGGGCATAGCCGCGCACAAGAGGGGCCAGCTGCCTTTTGGCCTTGCTGATGTCAATATCCTCCCATGCAAAATAATTCATTTTCTGGGCGCGCTCCGGCAAGGCGGGTATATTAAATTCATCCGGCGTTTTATATTTATGATGCAGGTAAGACAGGGGCAGTTCCAAGTCCCCCTGAATGACGCCCGCAAGGCTCGCGCAGCCAAACAGACATCCCACATTATGGCGAACGATATAAATAACAATGGCCCGCCACATAAGCTGGATGATATTATTGGACCGATAGTCTTCGCGAACGCAGCTTCGGCCCAGTTCGAGCAGTTGGCGGCCCGCCATTTTCTCCCGAAAAACCGCATTATCCATATTGCTCAGATCAAATTCCTGAAAAGAATAAAATTCATGAATGTCTTTAATTTTTTCTTCTCTCAGCAAGCGGTAGGTGGCAATGACGGCTTCATCACCGCTTTTTGTGGTATCAAATGCCAGGAGCTGATCACAAATCAGGTCGAAATTATCAAAATCACGTTTTTGCTGCGCCATCTCTGGGCTGGGCCGGGCCTGCATTTCTTCATAGAATACTTTATAGCGTAACTTTTGCGCCGCCATCAGTTCTTCCGGCGAAGTGGCGATACGAACTTCTATGGATCCTGCGGTAAGAATGGTTGGGTCTGAATTATACAAGATATTTTTCTCATCTTTGTTGTTTTTGATCCCGTTAATTCTTATAAATCATCTTAACTTATCTACAAGGCTAACCTATAAGAAGGGCTTAATCATACATCAGAATTATAAGCCGGAGAATTTTAAAAACAATATGAATTTATCCTCTGTGAAATGCCCTATTTGCGGCGCAAAAATTCTCGCCCCCAAGGGCAAGCAGCATTTCACATGCCGGTATTGTTCTTTTGAGAGAAGACAAGTCCTTGAAGCTAGGCAAAGCGCTGAGAGTTCCTTCGAGGATATAGCCCAAATATTGGCCCTAAAACAAGTTTACGAAATTTATGTAGACGGGGTACAGACAAAAAATCTGCAGCCATTTGAGACAGAATATCAGGTAAAATTAATCCCAAACGCCAACCATATTCAAAATATTGACTGTATCTGGTCACCTATGATCCTGCCCTTTCAGGAGGATTTAGCAGGCTTCTTCATGGAAAAATTTAGGCAGCTTAAGCCCGACGGTTTGCTCTATTTATCAACGCCGGTCATGTGGCCCTTTCAAAAGAATGCGCCGCTGGCCGGACAAGTAAATTTTTTCAGATCAAGGAACATCATGTTTCTGCTGGAACAGCATGGCTTTAAAATGGCCTGGCGCAAGAATAGATTTTCTACAAAACTTAAAATCATTGCCCGACGAAATTAGACCCTAACGGGAAAATTATGGGAAATTCCCATATTATATTTACGCAAATAGAACAGAAGCATTATTCCTGGTATGGCGACCACAATAGTCAAAGTGAAAAAACTCACCCAACCTATATTTTCAACCCAGACCCCCGCATTAGCAGATAAAAACACTCTGGGAACCGCGGATAAAGCACTCATTAAAGCATACTGTGTGGCCGAGAAGGCTTTATTACACAAAGCAGAGAGATAAGCCACAAAAACAACTGTTCCCATGCCACCAGAAAAATTTTCAATCCCTATTGTCACATGAAGAAAAGAGACATCGGCACCAAGGTGATATTGTATGATGAACAAGCCATTTGATAAAAGCTGTAAAACGCCCGTTAGCACAAGTGCCTTGAACATCCCAATTTTATTAAGCAATACGCCACCCAAGGCAATTCCTGAAAGGGTTGCAACAAGCCCGAACCCCTTCACTATTGTGCCAACCTGTGTTTTGGTAAAGCCCAAAGCATCTACCAAAAACAAATTTGTTATAACTCCTGCTAATGCGTCACCGAGCTTAAATAAAACGATGGTCAAAAGTATGATAATCCAGGCTTTTTTTGTCATAAAATCTTGAAAAGGCATGACTATAGCAACCTGTGTCCACGCCAAGAAACGGGCGACTCTCTTGCTTAAATTTTTTTGAAATTTTTCTGTTAATTCAGCTTCCTCTGCATTGATAATTTCCTTTTCACGGCTCATAGGTTCTCTAAGTAATAAACAGGTAATCATACCAACCGTCATAAATGCCGCCATGATAAAATAGACCAGTGACCATTCCAGAAAATCCGCCAAGATCAAACTGCCCCCACCAGATACCAACATAGCTATCCGATATCCATAAATCGCCATTGCCACACCTGCGGCTTGTTCTTCATCACTAAGGCTATCAATTCGGAAAGCATCAATCACGATATCTTGGGTCGCCGAGCTAAAAGTTAAGGATAAGGCAATGAATGCCGTGAGTATAGGTGCAGATGCGGAAGTGAAAATACCTAATGCAACGATGGCTCCCATTACCATAGCCTGAGACAATATCATCCATCCCCTTCGCTGTCCAAACGATCTTGTCAAAAAAGGCAAGCGCATTCTGTCAATCAAAGGCGCCCATGCGAATTTAAACAAATAAGGCAGACCCAATAGCGAGAATTGCACCGTCTCGCCCAATGATAATCCATCCTCTTTCAGCCAAAGACCTAACACGCTAAAGGACAGCGCCAAAGGCAACCCGCTTGAGAATCCCAAGAACAGCATAGAGACAATATTTCTTTGGCGGTAAACTTCAATAGCCCCCCACCAGTTTTTAACTCTCCCCAAGCTCTGCATCCTTAAAAGAATATTTGACCACGACCCGTTACCTATTCAGTTTTTTATTTTTCCAACATTTGGTGCCTTGAAGTGTGGCTTGTAAAACGAGATCCCAGTGATATTACCTGATATGCTTTCTTTGGCGGTAGCTTAGAACCTCGGATATATGGATTCTGCTGATGTTGCCCAAGCCGTCCAAGTCGGCCAAGGTACGGGCAACGCGCAGAATACGGTGATAACCGCGTGCGGTCAAGCGCATCATTTCAATGGCCTCGGGCAGGATTTCCTGACCGGCTTTATCCAGAACAGCCACCTGCTCCAATGCCTCCCCGTCCACATCCGCATTGCAGCGCACCCGAGTCAATACCCATTGTGCGGTAGCGAGCGGTGAATAGCACGGGCCGCCATTATACTCTGGCGGCCACATCTTCGCTGCCTTCCGATGGCGTAAGCGGCGGTGACAAACTACCTCTAATATTATAACCAGTTTTCGGGATTCACCCGCTGGTCAAGAATACGGATAATATCGATTTGTTTGTTAGTGACTTTGTAATATATGGCATGCGCCTCAATGTTAATGCGCCAATAATCTGCTTTAATATATGATACATCAAGGCCAGATTTAGGATACTCACACACTTGCAGTATGCCAACATCTAAATCAAAAGCGTACTTTTTGGCTTGTATTTTCCCGTATTTATTTGCCGTATATTTTAAAATCTCGCGCAAGTCATTACGGGCTTTTCGCCTTAGGGTATATTTGTGCATCTACTTTAAAAAGTCTTGCTCATTAAGAAAATCTTGCATGCTGAAAGGTTCAGGCTTCCCGCTTTCTTCGCCTTCAACCAAGGCGTTACGCAAGACATTTAATTTATGCTCTTGTAGTTCTAAAAGGCGCACACCCGCCCTGACAACTTCACTAATAGAGCCATAACGGCCTACTCTTACCTGTTCACCTGCATATTCTTCGAGGTGGTCACCTAGCGTGACACTTGTATTTCTACCCAAATCATCACTCCTCATACTATACCAATATATGGTACATTATAGGCATAAAACCATACTTCTGCAAGTTATTGGCTCAAATATTTTTTTACGATGCAACAGAATTCAGCATAGTATAAGATAATGATAGACTACCCCTCTTCCCACAAACAACCCCTGACATTGCCATTATTGTCATAGGTATAATATTCATAATCCGCCGGGTTGCTTTAACCGAAAATCGGATTTAAACCGATTTAAAAAACACATCTAAAAGTCAATTAACAGGTATTATGTCCCCCTATTTTATCATTGATTCTCCGGTCTATGTATCATCTTCCATATAAAATGAATATCCCTTATTAGAGTGGTGTGTAGTAAACCAAGTCCATAGATTTATTCTATAAACATCCATTACTTCAATATTAGGCAGTTGCCCAGTATTAATATTAGCATAATCGTCACTGGTCCAATCTTTTAGAACCATTTTTATAACCTTTTTGACAGCAATGTCTTCAGACGTTGCCTTAACTACACGATGAGTAACAAACCCCTTTATTGTTAAGCCATCGTCATTTTTGGAATCTGGCAACTCCAAAAAGGCACTATTTTCAGACTCTAATTTTATAGAGATACCATCGGCATGAAGCTCAACAACATAAATTGGCACCTGTATCCTCCTACATTATGGTGAACATTACGGTGACAGCATTACGGTGACATAGCGTAATCCTGACTGATCCCCAGAGTTGATTGACTTTAAAGGCCAACAATACCCGTCCTCCCCTTCCTTTATATCATTTCCGAATATCGAAAATGTTTTAACTATGGCGGGAATGCCAGTTTCTTTCGGCACATCGAACTTTCCCTTTACCGTAACATGCATATGATCACACTTGAATTTCTTCCAGTCGGATTGATCCATAACCACATCCATCAAGCTGATTGATGAGGCAGTATTATACATTTTAGCATCTTTTTCAGTCAAATAAACGCCGACACCAAATGAGGCCGTATCAAAATACCCTTGAAAGTAAACTGTCTTTCCTATGAATTTCTCAGGCGTTGCAATAAGTTGTATCAGTGATGCGCTATACAGGCCGTCGTCTTCCATGCAGCCATTCAGAGAAAGCAGTGATATGAATAGAGTGATTAATTTAATTTTGTAGGTCATTTTATTTTCCTGAACCTTCTTGACATTGTATTGACTGGCCTTGCTGACCATCAAACCTTGCAACACCTCCATTAATTCCCTGAACAAAAACGGGGGCATTAATGTTAGAAGATATTTCATTGAAGAAATTAGTGTTGGGTAATCTAACATTTGAACGCGGAGCAATTCCTATTGCCAACGCAGAGGCTCCTTTTTGGAATTAGCGAAAAACCCATTAAACAACCCAGGTGCGGGTATAAAACCTTCAGCAGCTCGAATATTAATTGTTGAATCAACAATAAAATTCCTCCCTTGAGGAAAGATGAACCCACCCAAGTTTGTATTCTCGTAGCTTGAATCAATTGTGCCATTATTCACAAGCCCCAAACAAGTTGTAAAGAAGTCCTATCTTACCTGATATGCTTTCTTTGGCGGTAGCTTAAGGCTTCGGAGATATGAATTTTACTGATATTATTCAAGCCATCCAGATCGGCGAGGGTGCGGGCAACGCGCAGGATGCGGTGATAACCGCGTGCGGTCAGGCGCATCATTTCGATGGCTTCGGACAGAATTTCTTTGCCGGCTTTATCCAGAACAGCCACCTGCTCCAATGCCTCCCCGTCCACTTCAGCATTACAGCGCACGCGGCCCCCAATGCCCATAGCCTGATAACGGTCGGTCTGAATGGCGCGGGCCGCCATTACCCTTGCCGCCACATCCTCGCTGCCTTCTGACGGGCTGGGCAGGGTCAAATCCTGGGCGCTGACCGCCGGAACCTCGATATGTATATCAAAGCGATCCATCATGGGGCCGGAAATTTTTGATTGATAATCTACGGCGCATCTGGGCGCACGGCTGCAAGCCTGCGCCGGGTCATCAAGATAGCCGCAGCGGCAGGGATTCATGGCGGCCACGAGCTGAAAACGCGCAGGATAGGTCACAT
>JALSHF010000107.1 GCA_026982375.1 Emcibacter sp.
TGGCCTTGCTGCTGAACAGTCGGCAGGTCACGATATCCCCGTGGATAAAGCAACAAAGATCATTGGGAAATACGGATTTGCCGCTGAAAAAAGCCGGGGGAAAGATACCCCGAGCGGCCATTGGGAAATGGCCGGCGTTCCCGTTGAATTTGACTGGGGGTATTTTTCTCACGATTACCCGAGTTTCCCGGACGATCTGGTTGCTGATCTGGTCGCTGAATGCGGTCTTCCGGGGGTTTTGGGCAATTGCCATGCCTCGGGCACAGTGATTCTTGATGCGCTTGGCGATGAACATATCAAAAGCGGCAAGCCCATTATATATACCTCTGCTGATTCGGTTTTTCAGGTTGCCGCCCATGAAACGCATTTTGGCCTAGAGCGTCTGTATGATGTCTGCGCGGTGGCCCGAAGGCTTGTGGATGACTATAACATCGGGCGGGTGATTGCCCGGCCTTTCGTAGGTGAGGCAGCCGGCGAATTTATCAGAACAGGCAACCGCAAGGATTTATCCGTTTTGCCGCCAGCGCCGACGTTATTGGATTTTCATGCCCAAAGTGGCGGCGAGGTGATTTCTATCGGTAAAATTGCGGATATTTTTGCCCATCAAGGCATCACTCAGGAATTTAAAGCTCATGGCAATGCCCAGATTTTTCAGGTTCTTATGGAACAGGTGAGACATTCAGCAGATAATGCGATCATTTTTGCCAATCTTGTTGATTTTGATATGCTTTATGGTCATCGGCGTGATGTGGCGGGTTATGCAGCAGCGTTGGAGGCGTTTGATCGGAATTTGCCTGAATTATGGGCCGCGCTTCGGCCTGATGATGTGGTGATATTGACGGCTGATCATGGCTGCGATCCCACATGGCCCGGCTCGGATCATACGCGGGAACATGTTCCGGTCATCGCCTTCGGACCCAAGGTCGCGCCGGGCTGTATCGGAAAAAGAGAAACATTTGCAGATATCGCGGCCAGTTTGGCCCGGCATCTGGGACTTGCCCCCATGGCTGCCGGGACATCATTTTTGTAAGACGTATTTTTGTAAGATATATTTTTGTAAGAAGAATTGAGAAGAATGTGACACCAGAAAAACAAATATTGATCAATAGCTTTCCAAGGGTTACGGGCTGTGATTTCCGCCCGGGCTGGGTTGATGAAATCAAAGTCAATAAATCGGCGGTGGATCGGCGCATTTCATCGCTGGCGGGCCGGCGCTCCGTGAAAAAGCAATGGCAGGCCGCCTGGCTGCTCAAGGCGATTAGCTGTATCGATCTGACCACACTGTCCGGGGATGATACGCCGGAACGGGTGAAACGTCTTTGCGCGAAAGCCCGTAATCCTGTGCGGCCTGATATTCTGGAAGCCCTGGGCTTTGCGCATCAGAATTTAACCACGGCGGCCATTTGCGTCTATCATGAGATGGTGACAACGGCGGTCAGGGCTTTAAAAGGCAGCGGTATTCCCGTTGCTGCCGTCTCGACAGGTTTTCCGGCGGGTCTGGCCCCTATGGAAACGCGGCTGGCGGAAATCCGCGCCTCTGTTGCGGCGGGGGCCGAAGAGATTGATATCGTCATCAGCCGCCGGCATGTGCTGACCGCGGACTGGCAGGCACTTTATGACGAAGTGAAATCTTTCCGCGAGGCCTGCGGCGATGCTCATATGAAGGCAATATTGGCCACAGGGCAATTGGGTTCCCTGACCAAAGTGGCCAAGGCCTCTATGGTGTGTATGATGGCCGGGGCTGATTTTATCAAAACATCAACCGGAATGGAGGGGGTTAATGCGACGCTCCCTGTGAGCCTTGTTATGATTCGCATGATACGGGAATTTTATCAGAAAACGGGCCAGAAAGTTGGCTATAAACCTGCGGGCGGTATTGGCACGGCCAAGCTTGCGCTGCAATATCTGGTCTTGATCAAAGAGGAGTTGGGCGATGAATGGCTCAATCCACATTTATTCCGTTTCGGCGCGTCCAGTTTGCTGGGTGATATTGAACGCCAGCTCGAACATTTTGTAACAGGTCGTTATTCTGCGGCAAACAGACACCCAATGGGTTAATATACCCATAGATTAATATAAGATAGGCAAGGTTTTTTATACATGAACATTCCAGAAATATTTCAAACAATGTCTTACGGCCCGGCGTCAGAAGATGCCGGCTATGTTCAGGATTGGCTGAAAAAACATGAGGATGGCTTTAAACTGTTCATCAATGGTAAATGGGTGCGCCCGCTGTCATCGGACAAATATATGGATAGCCATAATCCGGCCACCGGCGATTTTCTGGCAAAAATTTCCATAGCGGGCGAGGATGATGTGGATGCGGCGGTAAAGGCGGCGGCAAAAGCCTTTCCTAAATGGTCAAAACTGTCCGGCCATGCCCGGGCAAAATATCTTTATACATTGGCGCGGCTCCTTCAGAAAACATCGCGTTTTATGTCGGTTCTGGAAACGCTGGATAATGGCAAGCCGATCCGTGAAAGCCGCGATTTTGACGTGCCTGTGGCGGCGCGGCATTTTTATTATCATGCGGGCTGGGCGCAAATTCTGGATCAGGAGTTTGCTGATCAGCTGCCGCTTGGTGTCGTGGGGCAGGTGATCCCCTGGAATTTCCCCCTGCTGATGATGGCCTGGAAGATTGCGCCGGCCATTGCGGCGGGTAATTGTGTGGTGTTGAAACCGGCTGAATATACCAGCCTCACCGCCTTGTATTTTGCCGAATTATGCGAAGAGGCCGGATTGCCGCCGGGGGTTGTTAATATTGTCACCGGGGCGGGGGATACGGGCGCTCATATGGTCAATCATCCGGATATTGCCAAGATTGCCTTCACCGGCTCGACCGGCGTTGGCCGGTATATTCGGGAAGCAACGGCGGGGTCGGGTAAGAAACTCACGCTGGAGCTGGGCGGGAAATCCCCCTTTATCGTGTTTGAGGATGCGGATAT
>JALSHF010000108.1 GCA_026982375.1 Emcibacter sp.
CCGTAGAAAATATCTGCAAAACTTGAGGCAATGACGCATTTAATACCAAAATCCTTCAAGGCCCACGGCGCATGTTCCCGGCTTGACCCGCATCCGAAATTCGCGCCGGTCACCAGAATTTCCGCCTTGCGGTAGGCCGGTTTATTCAAAATGAAATCGGCGCGTTCTGATCCATCATCATGATAGCGGATATTGGAAAAGGCAAATTGACCCAGTCCCGTCCGTTTAATGGTTTTTAAATGCTGCTGCGGGATGATCATATCCGTGTCAATATTGGCCATGGGCAGAGGCGCCGCTACAGCCCTTAATTTAAGGAATTTATCCATGATTAAAGCTCCCTGACATCGGTTAGGCGGCCTGTTATTGCCGCCGCCGCCGCCATGGCGGGGCTCATCAAATGGGTGCGGCCTTTTGGCCCCTGGCGGCCTTCGAAATTCCGGTTTGATGTGGAGGCGCAGCGTTCGCGCGGCCCCAGCCTGTCCGCATTCATGGCAAGGCACATGGAGCAGCCCGGCTCGCGCCATTCAAAGCCGGCGTCAATCAATATCCGGTCAAGCCCTTCTTCTTCGGCCTGAAGCTTGACCAGACCGGATCCCGGCACCACCCAGGCGGCCACATCACTGTGCACTGTGCGTCCGCGCGCGATTTCAGCGGCGGCGCGGATATCTTCGATACGGCCATTGGTGCAGGAGCCGATAAAAACCCGCTCGATCGGTATGTCCTGCAATTTCGTGCCCGCTGTCAGGCCCATATAATCCAGCGCCCGTTGCATGGCCACTTTACGCTCTGGGTTTTCAACATCATCCGGGTCTGGGACAACGCCGGATATGGGCAAGACATCTTCAGGACTGGTGCCCCATGTGACCTGCGGCGCGATATCTTCGGCCCGCAGAAAAATCTCTTTGTCGTAAATCGCCCCTTCATCAGATGGCAGGCTTTTCCAATAGGCAACAGCCTGTTCAAAAGCCGCGCCTTTTGGTGATTTTGCCCGGCCCATCACATAGTCAAAGGTTTTCTGATCCGGGGCCACAAGACCGGATCTTGCCCCGGCTTCGATCGACATATTACATAAGGTCATGCGGCCTTCCATAGAGAGGTCACGAATAGCAGAACCCGTGAATTCAATGACATAGCCGGTGCCGCCAGCCGTACCAATATGCCCGATGATCGCAAGGGCAATATCCTTGGCCGTAATGCCCGCCCCAAGACGCCCGTCCACATCAATGCGCATGTTTTTCTGAGGTTTTAATATGAGGGTTTGTGTGGCCATGACATGCTCGACTTCCGACGTCCCGATACCAAAAGCCAAAGCCCCAAAGGCCCCGTGGGTGGAGGTATGGCTGTCGCCGCAAACAATGGTCATGCCGGGCTGGGTAAAGCCCTGTTCCGGCCCGACGATATGCACGATGCCCTGACGATCGTCCAGCATGGGGATATATTCAACGCCGAATTCCTTGCAATTTGCCGCCAAGGCATCCAGCTGAATCTGGCTATCCTCGGCATTGATCGCCGTGGCCCGATCCGCGCTCGTTGGCACATTATGATCCGGCACCGCCAGCATGGCCTGTGGATTTGCCAGCGGCCGGCCCGAAGCCCGAAGCCCCTCAAAGGCCTGCGGGCTCGTGACCTCATGAATGATCTGGCGATCAATGTAAATCAGGCAATTGCCGTTATCTTGCATCTCGACAATGTGGCTTTGCCATAATTTATCATAGAGCGTTTCAGGTTTTTGTTCGGGTTCCATCATTTTCTTTTCTCGCGCCTTATTCTGATCCGTTGCGGCGATGATCCTTATGAAATGTTTAAAACAAGGTCTCACATATGAAAAAAGGGGCCCGCAATAGTCGAGCCCCTTGTATCTTTTTGGGGCTTTTCGTCCAAGCCCGGATTTTCTTAAATATTTTTAAGTCAATCAGGCTTCCTCTGAGGTGGTAATCACCTCAGCTTTGGCCGTAGCTGGCTTCTTCATCCAGTCTTTTCTTTCCGCAATACGCGCTTTCTTACCGCGCAATGGACGCAGATAATAAAGTTTCGCACGGCGCACTTTACCCCGGCGAATAACTTCGATATTTTCCACATTCGGTGAATAAAGCGGGAAAACACGTTCCACCCCTTCGCCATATGAAATTTTGCGTACCGTGAATGATGAATTCAGGGCCCGGTTTGAACGCGCAATACAAACGCCCTCATAACCCTGAATACGCTCGCGATCGCCCTCGATGACTTTCACATTAACCCGCAGGGTATCACCCGCAGAAAACTCAGGGATTACTTTCCCTTCTGTAAGCTTTGCAATCTGCTCTTTTTCAAATTTTTCAATAATATTCATAACGCTCTCTCTCTTCAGCTGACCCGCTTATATAGCAAGGATCCTCAAATTCCAACATCAAATTTATTCATCTGCATATCATCCGTTTCTCAATCTGAAAAGCGGGTGATATGCCCTTATTTTCCTTATCCCGGAATCATCATTTCTTCTGGTTAAGGTATTGATTCCAAAGGTCCGGCCGCCTTTCCTCAGTCAGTTTTTCTGACTGCTTCTGGCGCCATTGCTTTATTTTTCCATGGTGCCCCGATTGCAGCACTTCCGGTATTTCTTGCCCTTCCCAGACCTTGGGACGGGTATAATGGGGATATTCAAGCAACCCCGATTCAAAAGATTCCTCCGTCAATGTATCCGTATCACCGATCACGCCGGGGATTGTGCGCACCACCGCATCCATCAATGCCAAAGCCGCCAGCTCCCCGCCGGACAAGATAAAATCACCGAGGCTGACCTCCCTGATATTACGCGACTTCAAAACCCGCTCATCCACACCCTCAAATCGGCCGCAAAGCAGCGTAATGCCTTTTTTTGACGCGAACTCCCGAATCAATTCCTGATCCAGCCTTTTGCCACGCGGCGACAAATAAACCAAAGGATAGTCATCTTTGCTCACATCATCTATGGCCGCCGCCAAAACATCCGCCCGCATCACCATGCCCGGACCACCGCCTGCCGGCGTATCATCCACCTTACGGTGTTTATCCAAGGCATAATCCCTGATTTGAACCACATTCATGGCCCAAAGCCCTTTATCAAGGGCTTTTCCCGCAAGGGAAGCACCCAATGGCCCCGGAAATATTTCCGGGAAAAGGGTCAGAATTTGCGCCGTCCAAACAGGCTTTTTATCCGTTTGCGGCATCTCAGGCTTCTTCTGTATCTGCTGCCGGTTCAAGATCATCGCCGAAAGCCGCACGATCAATCACCAGAAACCCGTCCTTGATATTCACTTCCGGAACAAATTCATCCCGAAAAGGGTACATTATTTTGCCCGCCCCAGATTTGCCAGTCGCCCCAGCTTTACCCGTAGCAGGGCCATTCTGAATATCATCCAGCTGCACCTCTAGCACATCGCCCGCACCAAAATTATATATAGACGTGACCACACCAAACGGATTACCCATCATATCTCTGGCAATCAGGCCTTCCATATCCTCGTAATAGAAACTGTCCTCTTCTTCGATTTCCGGCAGGCTTTCACGCGGCACATATAATTTTACGCCCTTAAGGGCTTCGGCCTGATCCCGGTCTGTTATGCCCGAAATCTGGCAGGCATAGCCGACCTTGATCTTATGCATCAGCTTGCAGTCACGCGCCTCGCCTTTGCTGTTTATATTCGGGAAGATTGTGACCGCTCCCCGAATCAAGACCGATTTCAAATCATCCGTAAATGTCTTCAGGCGAACAGCTCCCTTGACCCCCACAGCCCCAACGATCACCCCAATTGAAATCCACTCGGGACCAATTTCGGGCTCAGCACGCCGGGAATGTACGTAGTTAGGTCGAGACATCAGGGATCTTCCTATCCTTTAAACCGCCTAGCTTTTGGCCTTTAAACCGCCTAGCTTTTGGCTTTTTCTTCAACAGCCGCCTCTGGCGCAGCAGCTTCTTCTGCTACAACTTCTTCAGCCGGAGCTTCTTCAGCGGGTGCAGCAGCAGCCTCAGCGGCAGCGGCTTTAGCGGCGGCGGCGGCTTCAATGGCTTCAGCTTTTGCGGCTTCAGCGGCTTCGGCAGCAGCTTCGCCTTTGGCTTTGCGCTCTTCAACACGCTCTAATGCCTTGGCACCCGGCTTGGCTTTGTTGGGGTTGTCTTTTGCTTCACGTTTGAGCAAGCCCGCGGCATCAAGAAAACGTGCAACACGATCCGTCGGCTTCGCCCCTTCGCTCAGCCAATATTTAATCCGGTCTTCCACCAGACGAACACGGTCTTCGTGATCCTTTGGCAAAAGCGGATTATGTGTGCCCACTTTTTCAATGTAACGGCCATCGCGCGGCGCACGCACATCAGCAACAACAATACGGTAATAGGGACGTTTTTTTGCGCCCCCGCGAGCCAATCTAATTTTAACAGCCATTCAGGCTAATCCTTTCTTAAGTTTAAATATAATTCTTTTGTTTTGTTCCCGGTGTTACAAGTAACACCATGAAACGCGCTCAAGGCTGTGTGTCATACGGTTATCTGAGCAAATCTCCACACATTACATTTCGGAAGCAAACCTTCCATGCTTTATTTCGGAAGCAAACCTTCCATTCATTTATTTCGGAAGCAAACCTTCCATTCCGGGCGGAATTTGGCCGGGCAGGGGCATACCGCCGCCTTTACCCATTTTGCCCATCTTTTTCATCATAACGGCCATCTGTTTCTGCATCTTGATCAGTTTATTGATTTCCTGAATGCTCACGCCCGCGCCGCTGGCAATTCTTTTCTTGCGCGAGGCATTTAATAATTTAGGCCGCCCTCTTTCCTTGGGGGTCATGCTGTTGATGATGGCTTCCTGACGTTTAAGAAGACTGTCATCAATATTGGCATTGGCCATTTTCTTTTGCGCCTTGCCAATCCCCGGCAACATACCAAGAATGCTCGACATACCGCCCAGCTTTTTCATTTGACGAAGTTGGGCGCGCAGATCATCAAAATCGAACTGGCCTTTCTTCATCTTTTTAATCATGATTTCGGCTTCGGCGGCCTCAATGGTCTCAGCGGCCTTTTCCACGAGGGAAACCACATCGCCCATACCCAATATCCGGGACGCCACACGGTCCGGATGGAATTCTTCAATATCGTCAAGCTTTTCGCCGGTACCAACCAATTTAATCGGCTGGCCCGTTACCGCCCGCATACTAAGGGCCGCTCCGCCGCGACCATCGCCGTCCATACGGGTCAACACAACACCCGTGATGCCGATCTGATCGCTGAAGGATTGGGCCACATTAACCGCATCCTGCCCGGTCAGGCTATCGACAACAAGCAATGTTTCATGGGGGGTCACCGCATCACGCACCCCGATAATTTCCGCCATCAATGTCTGATCGATATGCAGACGACCCGCCGTATCCAGCAGAATAACATCCATGCCCTGAAGCCTGGCCGCCGTCATCGCGCGCCTGGCAATATCCACCGGCAACTGGCCGTCGATGACCGGCAATGTGGGCACGCCTATTTGCTCACCCAGAATCCTGAGCTGTTCCATGGCCGCCGGACGATATATGTCCAGTGACGCCATCATGACCTTTTTATTTTCTTTTTCTTTCAGGCGCTTGGCAATTTTTGCCGCAGAAGTCGTCTTGCCAGACCCCTGCAAGCCCACCATCAGGATCGGTACAGGTGCCACCGCCGCCAAGCTGATGCCGCTTGTATCACTGCCGAGCATTTCCGTCAGATGATCATTGACAATTTTGACGACCATTTGGCCCGGCGAGACGGATTTCATGACCTCTTGTCCGACAGCACGCTCTGTGACGGCGGCTATGAAATCCTTGACAACCGGCAAGGCAACATCCGCCTCCAAAAGCGCAATCCGCACTTCCCGCATAGCTTGCCTGACGTCCGCCTCTTTCAAAGCACCGCGTCTTTTCAGCTTATCAAATATTCCGCCAAGCTTATCGCTTAAACTGTCAAACATAATCTTTTCTCTGTTTGTTTCCGGTGTTTCCGCCTTTTGGGTTTCCCAAAAGGAAAAATCCAAAAAAGTAACACCATGAAACGGGCTCAAGGCTTTCTTTTGTTTTGTCCCCGGTGTTATAAAAACACCATGAAACGGGCTCAAGGCTTTCTTTTGTTTTGTTCCCGGTGTTATAAAAATACCATGAAACGGGCTCAAGGCTTTCTTTTGTTTTGTTCCCGGTGTTATAAAAATACCATGAAACGGGCTCAAGGCTGTATCTCTGTTTTACCGCAAAAATCACATAACAAAAAAGCACCAGTGGGCGAATCTTCGCTGACTGGTGTACATCCTTGGACGCATTCTTTTGCATATCCGTGATATTTGTGGGGAAAATATGGGGAATTGATGCCAGAGTCAAGCCCAGAGTTAGACAAAGAGTCAGGCAAAGCGTAAACTTCTTGTTTCCTGATCCGGAAAAATATGTAATATGGTCACAAAAATGACATAGGTTGATTAGATATATTGGTCATATCACGATTAAAATAACGAAATAATATTCAATTAGAGGGAAATGTACATTTAATGTCCTACCGATTTAAAACAGTACTCGTCAGTGCGGCCGCCCTGACCTTCGCGACTTTGGGCGCAACCGGTTTAACAACGTCTCAGGCACAGGCCGGCCTTGATGGCAACCCATTCGAAGGGCTGTATCTTGGTTTGCACGCCAACTATTCCAAAGTAACATCAAAAAATACTTATGTGGATCTGGAGCCGGATGCAGCGGCGAATAATTTCATCACAGGCATCGGTGACGGCGCCAAGGGCACGGGATACGGCGGCACACTTTACGGCGGTATCGGCACCAATTTCTGGGGGCCCATGTATGTCAGCATCGAAGGCGCACTCGGCCTGCCGGGCGGCAGCAGCACCGCCATCGTTAATACCGTGATACCGGAGCATATTGTTGACGATGAAATAGTTCCTGCCGTATTCGGGACGAGGGATCTGACAATTAAAACAGGATTTGCCTTTGATATTAATACGCGTCTTGGCCTTACCGTATCCGACAATATTCTCATTTATGGCCTTGGCGGCTATACGTCAACCAAGTTTAAAATGAGCGATGCTGGCGGTGATTTTTCCAAGGGTGCCGGAGGATACCGTTACGGCGCAGGTTTTGAAATCGGGATCATGGAAGATATAGCCCTGCGCATTGAATATGTCAGAACCGCCCATTCAAAAATCAATTGGCGGCGCGGCGCGGATGACCTTTTCTTCGATCCCAGCACAGAAGCCATACGGATCGGCGTGATCCTTCATATGGATTAGGGTCAGGACCCTAAATTATCAATAATGACTGGGCCTTCTTATAAAGACCGGGCTTATTCGTCTTTGCCCTCAACGCCCATCAGCTTCTCGCTATGGATGACGACATTTTCTTTGACCCGCGCCATGAATTCATCTTTATCCAACCCGCGCTCTATGGCAGGGTGATATTGTACAACAATGGTGCCGGGCTTGTTAAAGGGGCTGCCCTTCACCCAATGCACGCCCGTGTTGGTCGACACGCAGATCACCGGAAGATCAACATCTTTTTGCATGTAATAAACCCCGGATTTTAATTTTTTACGTTGACCGACGCGCGTGCGTGTGCCCTCAACAAATACCAGCAGCGGTATTTTCTGCTCAATTAATATTTTGGCAATTTCCGGTGTCTTGTCTTTGGCTTTGCCCTTCCCCCGATCAATGGCAATGACTTCCATTTTAGTCAAAACCTGCTTTATGCCAAAAACGCTGAATAATTCTATTTTGGCAAGTGCTGTAAGATTCGGCATTCGGGAATAGGCCAACAGGGCATCAAGATTACTCATATGTTTATAACATAGAATGAACCCCTTGTCTTTCGGGAGGTTCTCAATGCCCCGCTCTTCTATTTTGATATGGTTGATTTTATCCAACAGATAAAATACCAAATCGAACCAAATGACCAGACATCGCCTCATGGGCGCCGCAGACTTAAAAAAGGACGCCGGAATTAGAACAAAGACAACATACAAGGGGGTTCCCACCCAAAAAAAACTGTTAAAAATCAAAGACCGGATATAATTCATAAAAAATACTCTATAGATTGACTTAAGGGCCAGTTAACACAACATGCATGGCAGCTTCATGTTATTTCTTTCCTGCCCTATTGTCAAAATATTGAGGCTCATGGTTCTCCCCGTATTTTCATATATTTAGAGAAATTTAAAACGGCCCGCCCAAACCATATATTTCCCTCCCGTCCGATTAATGTTGACGGCGCATATATATATGGTATGTTATCACCGTAAACATTTGCGGCAATTTTTAAATATACTCAATGATTTTATGGCAAAATTATAATGACTGACCTATCTGGTACGACAAATGATGCCGCCCGAAACAGTGCGGCTTCTTCACCTGTATTTTATCGCCGCAAACAATTTAAAATCACCCTTATCGCCCTGTTTATCATGACGGTTCTGGGGGCGATTTTCTTTGC
Organism: Emcibacter sp.; assembly: GCA_026982375.1. Taxonomy (GTDB): domain Bacteria; phylum Pseudomonadota; class Alphaproteobacteria; order Sphingomonadales; family Emcibacteraceae; genus Paremcibacter. The sequence continues at coordinate 8,452 of JALSHF010000108.1, forward strand.
CAGAACAACTGTATTTGCCAGTTTGGATCAAAACCAGGAAATATTATCCCACGCCCTTAGCGTTCAAACAATGGTCATTAAGGCCGAAGAAACTTATCAGGTAAAGCAGAAATATGCCGGAAATATCATTGCGGGCCGGGAAAGCGACCATGGGTTTGACACCGCCGGACTATTGGCAGAAGTTCTGGTCAATGACGGGGACAGCGTTAAAAAAGGCGATATTCTGGCGCGGCTTGATATGCGCCGGCTGGAGGCCCGAAAACAGGAGCTGGACGCCAATTTGGCACAGGCCATCGCCTTAAATCAGGAAACCAAAGCCCTGCTTGACCGCGCGCAGGCCACCTATGACCGTTACAGCGTGCTTGTGAATAAAAACCATGTTTCCATACAGAAATATGATGACATCAAATTTGACCTCATTGCCCTGAAAGCCCGCAAACTTGCCAATGAGGCTGCCGTGACGCTTGCGCGCGCGGCCTTGAGAAGCCTTGAGGTCAACCGCGATCTGGCCATATTAACCGCCAAGTTTAACGGCAGTGTGATCCGCCGCTATCAGGATGAAGGCACGGCACTGTCTGCGGGCACGCCCGTCATTCGTCTGATTGAAAATCAAAAACTTGAAATTCAGGTCGGCTTTCCCCAATCCGCAATTGCCGCCCTTAAGCTCAAAGAAGCATATATTTTCGACTATCAGGGTCAGCAGATCAAAACCACCCTGCGCGCCATCATTAATAGGGTGGATCAATCAACGCGCACCGTCACAGCAATATTTGATGTGACCAGTGATACAAAAAATATCAAGGCCGGCGGTCTGGCCCAACTGGCGATCAAGACGACTATTCAACAAGCCGGCTTCTGGTTGCCCAGCGGTGCGCTTGCGGAAAGTCGCCGGGGTTTATGGAGCGCCTATACCCTTGCCCCCTATGATGGATCATCAGAATACAGCCTCTTGTCCCGGCAGGAATTGCAGCTGCTCTACACGGATGCTGACCGTGTTTTTGTCCGGGGAACATTGCAGGATGGTCATCGCGTCGTCACGGCGGGCATTCACCGTCTGGTACCCGGTCAACTGGTTCGTTTAAGCGAGAGCGAATGATATGTGGAGCAATCTTTTTTTCCGCAATCGCCGCCTGACGACTCTCACCATTGGCCTGATATTGGTGGCGGGGTTTTCGGCGATTTCCGCCCTGCCCCGGCAAGAAGACCCCAGCCTCTCGCACCGGTTTGATTCCGCCAATACCCCCTTCCCCGGCGCGAGCGCGGAACGGGTAGAGGCCCTTGTCACGGAGAAAATAGAGGCCGCCTTAAGCGAAATAAACGAAATCAAACAATTGATCAGCACATCCCGCACAGGCATGTCCACTGTCGCCATCCAAATAGACGATTCGGTTAAGATTGATGAGCTGGCGGGCGTCTGGTCCAAAGTCCGCGACAAACTGAAAGATACGGAAAGAGACCTGCCGGCGGGGGCCGGAACGCCCTATATCCTTGATCGAAAATCTGCGGTTTTTACCTTCATGGTCGGCCTGACATGGGACATGCCGGACGGGATATCTTCTGAGCCACAAATTGATATTCTGGGCCGCTTTGCCAAAGATCTGGAACGCATATTCTCGCCCATGGCCGGCACCGAGGAAGCCGATATATTCGGTGAACTGGAAGAAGAGTTTATTGTCACGGTTAATCCTGATGCCCTGTCCTCTGTCGGGCTGACCATTAAAGATGTCTCGCAGGCCATCGCCTTGACGGATTCAAAGGCTTCTGCCGGTCAATTGCGTAATGGGCGGCATGATTTCATTTTGGAAGTGGGCGGTGAACTTAAATCTGAAGACCGCATTCGCAACATCCCGTTAAAACAGATCAAAGGCGGACAATTCTTAAAAGTGGGTGATATCGCCACCGTCATGAAAGGCTTTCGCACGCCCGTCCAGAGCGCGGCCATTCTTAATGGAAAGCGCGGCATTGTCGTGGGGGCAAAGGTCAAAGACAATATTCGGGTCGATCAATGGGTGGCCAGACTTCAGGCCGAAGTCGATCAATTCAAAAAACGCTTGCCGGAAGGCATCAAAGCAGACGTAATCTTTAATCAGGACATCTATTCAACCGGACGCCTGTCGACCCTCATTGGCAATATCTTTCTGGGCGCGGCTATTATCGTCCTTATCATGATTTTCATGATGGGGTGGCGGTCGGCTTTATTGGTGGCAACCGCCCTGCCGCTGACGGTATTGATCGTCATGACGACATTTAATTTCATGGATATCCCCCTGCATCAAATGTCGATCACAGGATTGATCATTGCGCTCGGGCTATTGATTGATAATGCCATTGTCGCTGTGGATGAATATCGAAAATCCCGGCGGGAAGGCATCGGTATCGAAAGCGCCATATCTAAAATGGTCAAGCATTTATCCATCCCTCTGCTCGCCTCTACCGTGACAACCTCATTGACTTTTATGCCCATTGTTTTGTCTCCCGGGCCCACCGGCGAGTTCATTGGTACAATGGGCCTTGCCGTGATTATATCTTTGTTTGCTTCGCTGTTTTTATCCATGACCATCATTCCGGCTCTGGCGGGCTATTTTGACAGGAATGAGTTGATGCGGGAAAAAACCGGCATTCTACAACAGGGCTACAGCAATATTCCCCTTAGGGAAAAATATCGTTCGGGATTGCGCTGGTGCATGGATCACCCCAAAAAAGCCCTGTTATTATCCATTAGCCTGCCCCTGATAGGCTTTGCTGTCAGCACAACCATGGTTCAGCAATTCTTCCCGCCCGTAGACCGTGATCAATTTCAACTGCAAATGACACTGCCCTCCCATAGCAGCATTGAAGAAACCATGCGGCAGGTGGGCAAAGCCCGCGAAATAATGGCAAAATATCCGGAAATAACGCATGACTATTGGTTCATAGCCGAAACGCCGCCGGCGGTATTTTACAACAGCTTCCTTAATCAGGCCGGTCAGAATAATTTTGCCGGGGGCTTTGTCAAAACCGTATCCGATCAGGCAACCGTTGACATCCTGCCCCGCCTGCAACAGGATCTGATGACAGGCTTGCCGGGGGCGATGATTTTGGCGATCCCCTTTGAGCAAGGCCCCCCTTTCGAGGCCCCGCTGGAAATTTATATATATGGTCAGGATTTGAATATTTTATCAGAAAAAGGCGAAGAAATCCGCCGCATTCTGGCCCAGAGCAAAAATGTCACCTATACCAGAGCAAAAATTTCCCTGAGCCAACCAAAGCTGAATTTCATACCCGATGAGGATGCGGCAGAAGTCGCCGGCCTGAGGTTAACCCAAATAGCCGAACAGCTGAACAACGCCCTGGAAGGGCAAATCGGCGGCAGCGTTCTTGAAGGCAGTGAAAGCCTGCCCGTGCGGGTTCGTACCGGCGGAAAGGATAGATCAAGCCTTGATTATCTGTTCAATAATGCGCTCATTGCGGTGGGCGGGGGCCAGACCAGCGGCGGGCAACATCTGCCCGGCGTACCGCTCAGCAGCCTTGGTACATTGGCCTTAATCCCCTCCTATAGCGCGGTCACGCGGCGCGACAGCCAAAGAGCAAATATACTTCAGGCTTTTATTGAACCCTATAGCCTGCCCAGTGTGGCGCTGGCCGATTTCCAGCGGCGACTCAAAGAAGTAAATTTTAAATTGCCCGACGGGTATCATCTTGAATTTGGCGGTGAAGCTGAAAAAAGATCCGAATCAGAGGGCGAGCTATTCTCAACCGTTCTGCCGCTTCTGGTCATCATGATGGGGGTTCTGGTTCTGGCCTTCAACAGTTTCACCTCTGCTTTAATCATTGGCGGGGTGGCCTTTTTCAGTGTGGGCCTCGCCCTGCTGGCTATTTGGTTGTTTGGTTTCCCTATGGGCTTTACCGGCATCATGGGCACCATGGGCCTGATCGGGCTTGCCATTAATGACAGCATTGTTGTCCTTGCCGCCCTTCGGGCCAATGAACGGGCGCGGGCAGCAGACCCTGATGTCATCACTGATATCGTGGTGAAAAGCAGCCGGCATATTATCTCGACAACCCTGACCACTATTGGCGGCTTTATGCCCTTGATCATATGGGGCGGGGGCATGTGGCCACCGCTGGCCACCGCCATTTCAGGGGGCATGGTCGGGGCCACTTTACTCGCCTTGATTTTTGTTCCAACGCTTTATTACCTAAGGGTCAAGAAACGTGCGCAAGCAAGAAAAGCCAAAGTCTCTCGAAATATCAAGCAGCCGAAAATCAACGTTGCCTGAAATCCAGATATGACAGATAATAAAAGCGCAATGTAAGCAGGATGAATGAAATAATGCTGGCATATACCGTGCTTTCAAACAAACCTTCGGCCCCGCGTTCAAGGGTAAAGGCAAGATAATAGGCCAAGGGGATCATCACCATGATATAGCTGAAAAAATAAAGCGCCGTCGGCACCCAGATATCCCGCCGCCCCCTAAGACCATTTCCAATCACCGTTTGCGCACTGTCAAACAACAGCATCCATGCGGACAGAATAATCAGCGGCACGGTGGCCGCCACCAATGCCGTATCCGTTGTGAAGGCCCCGGAAATCTGCACAGGATATATCAACAACAGGCCCAGCAATGGCACCATCAAGATAAAATTAAACAGCATGCCGCAGCTGCCCGCCAAAACCAGATCACGGTGATCCCTCCGGCCAAAAGCAATGCCAACCCGCACCGATGTGGCCCCGGCAATACCGTAAGCGATCATATAGGGAATGCCATAAACATTAAAGGCAATGGCAAAGGCCCCCAAAGTCAACGGCCCGATCCAGCCTGCGAAAACCTGTAAAGCTGCAAAACCTGAATGCTCCGCGCCATTAGTCAGGCCCGCACCATAGCCAATATGGCGCAGCCTTTGCCATTTATGGAGCCTCAGGTCGACCTTTTGCCGAATGCCGAACAGGTCATGCCCTTTCATATTCCAGATAAAGTAAACCATCCCCGCCGCCAGAAAAGTCCGTACCAGACTGGTCGCCCATGCGGAACCTTCCGCGCCCATGGCATCAAAGCCGAAATGGCCATAGACAAATATCCAGTTTAAAAGAATATTGAGCAGATTTGCCGCGAGCATGAAGAGCATTCCCGGCAAAGGCCGGTTTATCCCCTCCAGAAAAAAAGTGCAGGCCAGCATAATACAGGTCATGGGAATCCCAATGGCGATGGCCTGCATCACCACCCCGCCGCCGCGCGCGATATCCGGCTGCTGGTCCAGCATAAGCAATATGGGCTCGCCAAACAGGCAGACCACAAACCCAGCCATGCCAAGGGCCAGGCCATAGGGCAGGCCGCGCCGCCAAATCCGGCCACATTTTTTATAGTCGCCAGCCCCATAAGCGTTAGAGGTCAAAACCATGATACCCATCATAAGCCCGATAGCAATGATAATCACCGATGATACCGGCACATAGCCAATCGATTGATAGGCAAGCTCCTGCGCTGAAAAACGCCCGACCATCATGGTATCCACGATGCCCATGGTCATGATCCCCAGCCGCTGCAGAACAACAGGGAAGGACAGGCGCACCAGTTCTGAAAACTGCCGCGCCATCCGTTCCCTGATCCAAGAGGGGTTATGCTGATCTGCGTTATGGGTCATATGGCGTTCATAGGGATAAGACGCAGAAAAGTCATCTCCTTTTTTACGGTCGCCTCACAGCATGATATTCAGGGATATTCGGGGGGAAATCGTTATTCTTCGCTTTATTCCCCCAGAATTTTATCCAGAACCTTCTGGGCTGAGGGATGATAACCGGGCCTTGCAGGGCGGTAGATTTCTTTGGCCATGACAAGGCCGCCGGGCGTCGTCGCCAATTGTTTATAGAGCGGGCGGATCAATTTCAACCGGCCAATGCCCGGCAAATAAGCTTTCAGACGGGGCAGGATGGCTTTATAATCATGCTTCAGGCCTTGCAGCAACCAGGCATGGGCAATTTCGTTATTCCGGGAAGCGGTCAGATGATAGGCCTCATCCAGTTGCGCCATGCGCCCCACCGCCATTTCCTCTGGCAGGTTAGTGATAAAATGCAGCCATTGATGCACCGTCCAATTCGTTGTGGCGATATCCGTCAAGCTGATTTTACCGGCCAGCCAATCCTGCTGGTCTTGCAGCACTCTGGCAAAAATATCAGATGTTGGCCGAGGGCTGTCATCGGGCATTCCCGTGCTGTAAACCCATTCATTTATTTTTTCCATGCTGACCACACCGGGATATTTATCCATCAGGTTGGTCTTAAGATAGGCAATGAATTTTGCCGACGTCATGCTTTGGAAGGCATGGGCCGTAAAATACTGTTTCAAAAAAGGGTCAAAAGCCTCACGGCCATATTTTTCCTCAAGATAAAGTAAAAATAATTGACCCTTGATATAAGGCACGCCGGAAAAGGCTTTTTCAGGGTCCCGGCCCGCTAAATCCACATAAAGCGACGTGTCAATATCGTCCAAAGTCTTTAACTCACGCCGCAAGGCCTGCGAGGATAAAGCTTTTTCCATTTTGGCCCGCTCTACGCCGAAGACTTCCTCCATGATGCGGTTTTCCACATAAGAGGTTGTCCCTTCATTGAGCCACAGATCATTCCAGTCACCGTTAGTCACCAGATTTCCGGACCAGCTATGGGCCAATTCATGAGCAATCAAATCAACAAGGCTTTTATCGCCGGCCACCACGGTTGGTGTGATAAAGCTCAACATGGGGTTTTCCATGCCGCCCATGGGATAGCTCGGCGGCATCATCAGGATATCAAAACGCCCCCATTGATAAGGACCGTAAAGCTTTTCCGCGACCTTCACCATCTCATAAGTGTCGGCAAATTCCGCCGCCGCCGCCTCTAGAATATATGTCTCGCCGTAAATGCCGGTATTGCCCGCCATGGCTTTAAAATGCAGATCACCCACCCCGAGCGCCACCAGATAAGGCGGGATTCTATGGGGCATGGTGAAGTTATAATCACCGTCCCGGGCCGCATCCGGGTCATTCACCGCGCTCATCACGGCAAAAAGATCTTTCGGCGTTTTAATGCGCGCAGAATAGGTCAACCGCAGGGCCGGCGTATCTTGAATGGGAATCCAGCTGCGCACCTGAATCGGCTGGGATTGTGTGAAGAGATAAGGGTGTTTTTTACCCGCCGTCTGCTGCGGCGTAAGCCATTGCAAGCCCGCAGCATCGGGGCTGGTGCGATAATAAATCCGAAGCTTTCGGGCATTATCTGGCAGGGCAATGGTCAGTTTGGCCCCCAAAACAGCCTCCGGCGCGGCCAGAGTAAACGTGGTTGGCTGCCAGCCTTCCCCCAGAATCTCAACCCGCTCAATGGTTAAATCCCGGGTATCAACTATGAAAGATGAGACCGCCGCAGCCTGGCGGACAATATCATATTCCGCATAACCGCTTAGCGTCTTTTTATCAAAATCAACGGTAAGGTCTAAATGCAAATGGTCACTGCTCACCTCGTCCAGATTGGCATAAGAATGGGCATCCTTCACCATCATATTTCCGGCCATCATATTTTCGGCTATTGTATTTCCAGAAAAACCGATAGACAGGACAAGCGCGGCATAGATAGCCAATATATTTTTAAACATCTTGTTCTTTCTGTAATATTATCGTTATGATATTTATATTTCTGTAATATTATCGTTATGATATTTATATTTTTGGCTCATCCACCCCGGCCTGCCGGCAGGCTGCGGTGATGGTGTTTTTCAGCAGAACCGCGATGGTCATGGGGCCAACACCGCCCGGCACCGGCGTTATGGCGGCGGCATGTTTGGCGGCGGCGGCATATTCAACATCGCCGACCAATCTGGTTTTGCCATTTGCCGTCTCGATACGGTTGATCCCCACGTCAATGACGGTGGCCCCGTCCTTGATCCAGTCGCCCTTGACCAATTCAGGAACACCCACAGCGGCCACCACGATATCTGATCTCTTGACCACTTCGGCCAGATTTCTGGTACGGCTATGGGCGATGGTGACGGTGCAGCTTTCATTCAGCAGCAATTGCGCCATGGGCTTGCCCACAATATTGGATCGCCCCACCACAACCGCGTCCAGACCAGAAAGCGATCCCAAACGATCTTTCAACATCATAATACAGCCCAGCGGCGTGCAAGGCACCATGCCGCGCCCGCCCGTGGCCAGCAAGCCGGAATTGATCACATGAAACCCATCCACATCCTTTTCCGGCGCAATGGCATCTATCACAGCGGCTTCATTGATATGTTTCGGCAGCGGCAATTGCACCAAAATACCATGCACAGCCGGATCTAGATTTAAATCCTTCACCACCATCAGCAGCTGCGCCTCGGTCACATCGCTGTCCATGCGGTGCTCATAGCTGTTCATACCGGCCTTATGGGTGGATTTGTTTTTATTGCGCACATAAATCTGACTGGCCGGGTCTTCGCCCACAAGCACCACGGCAAGGCCCGGGGTCAGATTATATTTTTCTTTCAGGATAGCGACTTGTTTCGCCGCACCCTTCTTCAGAACTTCGGCAAAGGCCTTGCCATCAATCACATCTGCACTCATGGGGTAAATTCCTATATCCTGACTTTTAAATTAGCATAACCCTTACGCAAGGGATATCAACAATCGAACCAGAATTCGGCTGGCAAATTCAAGGGCGATAAACAGAAAAACCGGTGAAATATCAATGCCGCCAAGATTGGGCAGAAAATTTCGTATGGGGCCGAGCATCGGCTCGAAAATACGTTGCAGGGTACCCAATACCATGGCAACGACCTGATTATAACTGTTAACGACCGCAAAGGAGACCAACAAACCAAGAATGATATAAATCAACAGGCCAAATTTAATGGCCCCAAAGATGGCACCAACCAACCAAGCCAGATCATACGCAAAACCACCCATATTAATTCCCATAAAATTATTAAACCATCCTCATAAGACCTAAACCGGATCAGCCATAAGTTCAATAGCTAGTTTGGCTTCACCCCATAAATTTAACCCATTTAAAGCCGGCAATAATGGCCTTGAAATCCTGAAATTTGCCCACTTTCTGAATGGCACTAGGCAAAATCGCCCTATTGGCGGGGTTTGCAGGCTGTGATAGACTGCTGTTACTGGTTTGTTAACAAATTGTTCATATAATTCAAGAATCGGTAAATATATCCTGTGAACAGGAATTAATAATTAAATTAAGGTGCGGCATAATAATGATAATTTGGCAAAATTATAATGGCTGATTTCCAGTTGATTCAATTCGACTCAAACCTGCTTGGCGCTTATTATAATGCCAGAGTGGTGACCCGTACCGTGGCCGCCATTCAAAATACCTCCAATTCCCCTTTGAGCCGGGGCCCCTCGGTTATTACCCCCTGGGATCTGGCGGATCAGAATGCCGGGCGAACGCTCGCCGGGAAATTTAATGGCCTGCGCGGCAAAACTGACTTTATCGACCTTGACAGCAAGAATATTCTGCAAACCCAGGATAAGGATGAAAAGGCCCTTTTTGCCCTCTATCAGGCCCTCAATAATTTAAAGACCATCGCCGATTATGCGGCGGAACCATCAACGCCGACAGCGCTTCTTGGCAGGTTAAGCGATCAGTTTCGCGGGGGAATGGGGCAAGTGCAGGATTATATCCGTGATGCGGAGCTTGACAAGCTTACCCTGATGTATGGCGAAAAAGCACCAAGGGTCACATCCGGGGCTTCACTCGGCAAAAATGATCGGGATATTACGGGGGCAACGCTTTCTGTAAATTCCAGAACACAGGTCATTCCGGGGCTTGCCGGCAATGAAATATTCACGCTTAACCTTGATAAAACAACAGAAAATGATGACATTGTCATAGATCTGTCTCAGATGACCGACCCCCTTAATCTGACAAATTTAGTGACCTTCATGAACCAGCAGATTAATGCGCTTACTGTGCCAGACATTAATAACAACCCCGTGTCGAAATATAAAACAAAAATTGCCATCGAAGAAGTTGCCGGCGGAAAATTTGCCCTGAATATCCTAACCGGATCAGGAGAAAAAGTCACTTTGACCGCCGCGGCAAGCGAACCATCTTTATATATCACAGGATCCAATAAGAATGTCGGGTCCGGCACGATTGAAACGGCCACCCTGACAAAATTACGCGATCTGACAAGCGCAGCCCCCATAACAGAATTTTCCAGACAGATCGCCGGCACGGATCAGGGCAACCCCCTGCCGCCACTAACGGATGCAGATGGTGAAATCATCGAAACTGATGGCGAAGTCTTTAAAACACAGGCCAGTGCCACCGCAGTTGACAGTCAGGGAAATGTCTATGTGGTTGGTCAGTCTGAGGGAGATTTTGGCACCCAGATTAACGCTTC
>JALSHF010000109.1 GCA_026982375.1 Emcibacter sp.
TCATGCATGTGGGCATTCCCGCCATGGGCACCAATATGATTATCCCCATAGCCGGCGGCGCTGTCATCGCCGTCATCGCCACATTCGGGAATGAGGCGGTCGCCGGCACCAATGTGGCCATGCGTATGGAGGCTGTCTTTATTATCGTCTTCTATGCCCTGTCCGCTGTCATTGGACCTTTTGTCGGACAAAATCTTGGGGCGGGAAAACATGACAGAGTAGAAAAGGCCTTGCAGCAATGCGCCCTGTTTGCGCTCCTGTGGGGGATATTTCTGGCTGTGGCTATTGCCGTCATCGCGCCGGCCATAACCCGGCAGTTCAGCGACGTCATTGCCATACAGGATTACGCCAATGATTACCTGTATATCATGCCGGTTTCATACGGGGCCTATGGTTTCGTGATGATCGCCAATGCCACCTTTAACGGCATCGGGCATCCTGTTCCCGGCGTGATCGTCTCCACCTTAAGGGTGGCCTTATTTCAATTTCCTTTGGTGTTGATTGCGGCCTTTGTCTTTGATGACATGCAATATGTTTATGCGGCCTCCAGTTTCTCCAACCTGCTGGCCGGCATCATTGCCTATATCTGGGTCATGCGATCCGTGCGGGATATGGGCGTAAGGGCCCAATTTTAAATATTATGTGGCCTTAAATATTATCAAGATGATTTTGCCAATATGACCTGCCCATCTCTTCCGCTGCGCCCACTGTTATCGCCCGGCCTGTCATATATAGGGCCTGCGCCGCCGTGCCAATGATCATGGACGCGGCATATTCATCGCGCAATTTTCCTTGCCAGACAGCGGCGAGATATTCTGCCGTTACCGGATAATCCTGTTTCCCTTTAAGCCGGACATCCGGCGGCCAATTTGTCACCTGCTCTTGTTTTTCCTTGACTTGATACAGCTTGATGGACTTCTGAATATTACGCTCAGCCTCACCGCCGCCGCCCTTGATGACACCAAGGCCGGGCTGATTCAGAAGGTTGCCCGCCGCAATATTCAAGGCAATATAGGCGGGATGAAAAATGCCCAGAAATATCAGTTTGGCTCCCAGCGGATTGATCAGCTTCACCGCCGTATTCACAATGGACCGCACCCCTAAAACTGACCTTATTTCCAATGTTTCCTGAAGTTTTGGGCAAAAATTTCTCAGCGGCAAATAGCTGAAACTATCTGTTTCAAGCTTTTTCTGCGCCTCTGCCAACGAAGATACGGGCGCTTCCCCCACGGCCCACAGGCAGTCTTCCGTGAGCAGGCCATTCTCCAGATGACTGTTAAAACCATGCATGAAAATCTTAAGGCCATTTTCTGCCAATAATTTTGCGGATAGCAAAAACCAGGGCAATCGCCGGCTTTTGCCAGATGCATAGCTGGGCCAATCTATAAATTCATGAGAGGTTTTGACGGGGGAATGGTTGATATAATCCCGAATAGCCGAGACAATACCGGCCAATTCTTCCGGACTTTCGCTGCGATATCTGAGCAGTAACAGCAACGCGCCAACTTGCAGATCTGCCATCTCGCCTGACAAGAGGCCGCTGAAAGCAAAATGCGCTTCTTCTTGCGTTAAATGGCGGGACTTCGTCGGTCCCCGGCCCAATATTCTTATATATTCTGCATAAGGATCGGTCATTCATAGCCTTATAATTATTCAGCAAACAAGTTTACCATGATACAACAACACGAAGGAACAGACGTCCTAGGTTACGTCATGTGAGCTGTGCGAGCGTAGCGTGATTTTTGCCTCAAAGCCCTGCCCCGCTTCACTATAAAAGGACATGGCTCCGCCCATGGATCTTATTTGCTGCGACGCCAGAAATAAGGATAGGCCCAACCCCCCGTTCGCGGCCGTCAAGCCGCTGCCCATTTTCTCGAAAGGATGCCCAATAAGGGCAAGGCTGCCTTTGGGAACGCCGGGGCCATTGTCGCGGACAAACAGGGAAATTTTCCCCTCATGTCCCGCTGCGCCGATCTTGACCTCACATCCCCTGGAACAATGGGTAACAATATTTTCGATAACAGATTTCATAACGAATGACAATATGGCCTGATCAATTTCAACAGATAACGCGGGATCAATATCATCAATAATCAGGACATGGCCCCCTTCGGCCAGCTGTTCGGCCCAAACATCTTTCATCTGCTCTATATAGTCCAGAATTTTGATCTGGGAGAAGCTTGAAGAGTCTTTTTCCGGCTCCTTGCTGGCCACATCAATGAGCCTGTTAACATCCTTCAATAATTGACGTCCCGCAAAATTAATGTCCTCGGCATAGCCTTCATTTTCAGTTTCTGTCAATTTTATTTTCAAAAGATCGCTAAAGCCAATAACCGCATTCAAAGGCGTTCTTAACTCATGGGATATGTTTCTTATGAAAGCCTCTTTTGCCTCTTCGGCTATACGGGAGGCGGCCACACGGTCTTCCAGCGCATTAATCAATTGTTCCTGTAATGATACATCGCGAATTACCGCAATCCCAAGATTATTTCCATCGGACTTATATTGAGCCAGCGTTATGGAGACCCTCACCTTTTCCCCTGCCTTGGTCACCATGCGAACCATACGTGCATCCGACATTGCGCGCGCTTCTACATGGTTATAATCATTGACAAAACGCTTTACCATTCCTTCGTGGTTTTTTCTTTCGTGACTTTCCAGCAAAACAGAGAGATTCATTTTTAAAAGGCTTTTTTCACGCCAGCCAAACATTTTTGCCGCCGCTTCATTGGTAATCTTGATTTTACCTTCGGCATCAACGACCAACAGGGGGTCAGGCAACGACCTGATAACCGTTTGCATAAAGTTTTTTTGTTCTTTGATGACGTCATGACTGTTATGAATATTTTTCTCCATGGGTCGAAAAATCAAGAAAGCCGTGATTGGAATCGCCCCGGCAAGAAGTAAAAGCGTTAATATCTTGGACAGTCTTAGCAGTTCGGATGTATCGCGCGCCTTCACGGCATACGCGCCAACGATCAGATTTAAATTTACCAGCAAGGGGCCGGCAGACTGATTAATGTTTTTATATGCTGTTTCCCGAACATCGCCATCCGGGGACGTTATATTATCAACAGATTTCAGGAAAGCATCCATTTGATCTTCTAATATTCTGGCATTGATCCCGGCCCTTGTGACAATATCATCATCAAGCGGCACAAGGTCAATTTCATCAAGCTTCCCCGATTTTAACCCCAGAAATGATCGCCTGAAAAGATCTTTCGCATGACGCAAATCATCCCGCAATGAGGAGATTTTGGCGGCGCCGCATGTCTCAAAATCACATAATTTCAACTGATTTGAAATACTGATCATTTCTTGCGAAAGCTTCCGTTGTCGCCCGGCCACATCAATGGTCTGCACAAATTTGCTGTATGATTTTCCATTAATATTTACAAAGGCGAATATCGCCGTCATAAGAATGCTCAAAATGATGAAACTCAATAAATACTTAATGCGATTATCTAACATTTGAAACATCTACTATAAAAAAGGCTACTGTTTGAACAGTATCATAAAACGATCTTTAAACAATGTAAAACCCTTGTTTGCATGCCGGGGTTTGCAGATATTGTACGGCGACATAATGCATGTTATAATTCAACAGATAAAAATTTAATTAATCAATTTATAACTATTGTATTTTAGTATTTAAGCTAACATACAAAAGATGTCCTTTATATTGCGATAAACGCAAATAATGGGGAGGGAAGCTGCGTAAACCGCTGACTTCCTATGACAATTCTTGATACAGTGAGTTTGCGGCGCTTCCCTTCTGAGCTATGCCAGAACAGAATACGGGCCGCCTGAAGACCATCTGAAAAAGTCCTGACCTGAACTGACATATATTCAAAACCTTACTCAACCGAGGAGTTGTCCTATGTCCGCCGCAGAAAATATTTTTGATCTCTATTCCAGCCAATATGATGCCCAGAAAGAATCCGAGCTGTCTTTGAGAGAATATCTCAAAGGATGCCGCGAGGACCCCACCATGTATTCCTCTGCCGCCGAGCGCATGATCCAGGCCATTGGAGAGCCGGAAATGTTTGATACATCACGCGATGAACGCTTTGGCCGCATATTTATGAACCGAACCATAAAACGCTATAAAGGCTTTGAAGAATTTTACGGCATGGAAGAAACCATTGAACGTATGGTCGGTTTTTTCAAACATGCCTCGCAAGGGCTGGAAGAAAGAAAACAGGTTCTTTATCTGCTTGGCCCGGTCGGCGGCGGAAAATCATCTCTGGCGGAACAGCTCAAAGCCCTCATGGAGAAAGAACCCATATATGTTTTAAAAGCCGGCGATCATATCAGCCCCATTTTTGAATCACCGCTCGGTTTGTTCAATCCGGACAGCATGAGTGAAATTTTGCAAGATAAATATGGCATCGCGCCCCATCGGCTGACGGGATTAATGTCGCCCTGGGCCTTGAAAAGGCTGGATGAATTTGGCGGGGATATCTCCAAATTCAGCGTCGTGAAGATGCATCCCTCCAAACTGCGGCAAATATGTATTGCCAAAACAGAACCCGGTGATGAGAATAATCAGGATATTTCGACGCTGGTGGGTAAAGTGGACATCCGCAAGCTTGAGTATTTCTCCCAGAATGACACCGACGCCTATTCTTATAGCGGCGGACTGAATACAGCGACTCAGGGTATTCTGGAATTTGTCGAGATGTTTAAAGCCCCCATAAAAATGCTGCATCCCTTATTAACCGCGACCCAGGAAGGCAATTATATCGGCACGGAAAATATGGGGGCCATTCCGTTTCAGGGCGTCATCCTTGCCCATTCAAACGAGTCCGAATGGCAGACCTTTAAAAACAACAAGAATAACGAGGCCTTCATCGACCGCGTCTATGTCATCAAGGTGCCTTATTGCCTGCGCGCCGACGAAGAAGGGCAGATATACGAGAAACTGCTCAAAACGTCGGAACTGGATAAAACCCACTGCGCCCCCGGCACATTGGATATGATGGCACGTTTTAGCATTCTAACGCGGCTGAAAGAACATGAAAACTCCAATCTTTATTCCAAGATGCGGGTCTATAACGGGGAAAATCTCAAAGATGTTGACCCCAAAGCCAAGCCCATGCAGGAATATAAAGATGCCGCAGGTGTCAATGAAGGCATGACCGGAATATCCACGCGTTTTGCCTTTAAAATTCTTGCCGAGACCTTCAATTATGACAGCTTTGAAGTGGCCGCCGATCCTGTTCATCTGATGTATGTTCTGGAACAGGCCCTCCTGCGGGAGCAATTACCGGAAGAGGTCGAAAAGAAATATCTGAATTTCATCAAAGGTGAACTCGCGCCCCGTTATGCGGAATTTATCGGCAATGAAATACAAAAGGCTTACCTTGAATCTTATGGTGACTTTGGCCAGAATCTCTTTGATCGTTATATTTCTTATGCGGATTCCTGGATTGAGGGTCATGACTTTAAAGACCCTGATACCGGGCAGTTGCTGGATGCAAAGATTTTGGATCAGGAATTATCACAGATTGAAAAACCGGCGGGCATTTCAAACCCGAAAGATTTCCGTAACGAAGTGGTCAAATTTGCCCTGCGGGCGCGGGCCAATAATGCGGGCAACAATCCAAAATGGACCTCCTATGAAAAATTGCGTCAGGTTATCGAAAAACGCATGTTCAGCAGTGTGGAAGATCTGCTGCCGATCATCAGTTTTGGTTCCAAAAAGGATAAAAACACCGAAAGCAAACATCATGACTTCGTCTCTCGCCTGACCAAGCGCGGCTATAGCGAACGGCAGGTTCACAGGCTCGTTGAATGGTATATGCGCGTCAATAAAGCCGGTTAGGGGGTAATGTCTTATGATGCATATAATCGACAGAAGGCTGAACCCGAAAGGCAAAAGCCTGTCCAATCGTCAACGCTTCATTGATCGGGCCAAAACCCAGATCAAGAAGGCGGTCAATGAGGCCATCACAAATCGTAAAATCAGCAACACCGATGGCGGCGAGCGGATAAAAATACCTTCTGACGGATTATATGAACCCCGTTTTGCCGGCGATTCAGAAAAGGGTATTCATGACAGGGTCATGCCCGGCAACAAGGACTTCATGCCCGGCGATAAAATCAAGCGTCCCCCTTCGGGTGGCCCGGGCCAGAGGGGGCGTGATGCCGGCGAAGACGGCGAAGGCGAAGACGGCTTTCAATTTACCCTGACACGCGATGAATTTCTGGATATCTTCTTTGAAAATATGGCCCTTCCCGATTTCATCAAAAAGTCTATCAAAGAAGAGGTCACCCACGAATATACCCGCGCCGGATACAAGCGGCAGGGCTCCCCCAGTAATCTTGACCTGAAACTTACCATGCGCAACAGCCTTGCGCGCCGTTTGTGCTTGCGCCGCCCCCGCAACGAGGAAATCACCGAGCTGGAAGACAAGATCACCGCTTTGCGCCGTCAAAAAAAGCATACGATCAAAGAACAGAATAAAATTATCGCCCTGCTCGAAGAATTGGAAGTGAAAAAAAGACGCCGCAAAATGGTGCCCTATATTGATCCTCTGGACGTGCGCTATACAAGTTTCACCGAAATAGAAAAACCCAATACCCACGCCGTCATGTTCTGCCTGATGGATGTATCGGGCTCTATGGGAGAAACCCACAAGGAACTGGCCAAACGTTTTTTCATGCTGCTGCATCTGTTTCTGATCCGGCAATATACCAAGGTTGACGTGATTTTCATTCGCCATACCCATCTTGCCAGCGAGGTGGACGAAGAAACTTTTTTCCATTCCCGGGAGACCGGCGGCACGATCGTTTCCACCGCGCTTGAAGAAATGCAAAAGATCATCAAAGACCGTTACCCGCCGGAAGACTGGAATATTTATGCCGCTCAGGCCTCTGACGGTGACAATTTGAACAGTGACAATGCCCATTGCCAGCATCTGTTAACCCAAAATATTCTGCCCATGTGCCAATATTTTGCCTATGTGGAAGTATGGGACAGCCATGAAGCCGAGATGTTTCCGGGCGACGGCAATGCCACTCGCCTGTGGCAGGCCTATGAAGAGCTCAAACAGTCCCATCAGAATTTTGCCCTGAAAAAAGTTACCCGGCCTGAAGATATATTCCCGGTTCTCCATGATCTTTTTGCCAAAAATAAAAAAAGTGAGGTCGCCTGAATGACAACATCAAAAACCAGAAAAAAGCCCGCTTCTTCCCATAAGAAAATAAGCCCGCCAATTTTTGAAGGGGCCGAATGGGATTATGAGAAGGTCGATCATTGCTTTCAGGCCATTCAGAAAATCGCCATGGAAGAAATGGGCCTAAATGTTTATCCGACACAGATCGAGATCATCACGTCTGAACAGATGCTGGATGCCTATTCCTCTGTTGGCATGCCTTTAATGTATAATCACTGGTCTTTTGGTAAAAGCTTCCTGCGCGATGAAAGCAATTACCGCAAGGGTTTCAGCGGCCTTGCCTATGAAATTGTGATCAATTCAAATCCTTGTATCTGTTATATTATGGAAGAAAACTCCATGACGATGCAGACGTTGGTGATGGCCCATGCGGCCTTTGGCCATAATCATTTTTTCAAGAATAACCATCTCTTTAAACAATGGACCGATGCCAACGCCATTCTGGATTACCTGCAATTTGCCAAAAACTACATCGCCAAATGCGAAGAGAGATACGGCCAGAAAGAAGTCGAAAAAATTCTGGATTCCGCCCATGCGCTTCGGGATCAAGGGGTCGATAAATTCACCCGCCGCCAGACGCTTGATGTGGCGGCCCTGCGCAAGCGGGAATTAGAGCGCAACGAATATGAACAATCCCAATATAGCGAGCTGTGGCGCACGCTGCCGGAGACAGCCTCTAAGGATGACGAAGAAATTGATTTGATTGAAAAGGCACTGGTGCAAAAGCTCGGGCTGCCCGAATCAAACCTGCTGTATTTTCTTGAAAAACACAGCCCTGTTCTGGAGAACTGGCAGCGGGAGATTTTACGCATTGTCCGTTCCATGGCGCAATATTTCTATCCCCAGCGACAAACCAAAATGATGAATGAGGGCTGCGCATGTTTTGTGCATTACCACATTATGAACCGGCTGTTTGATACCGGGCAAATCACCGAAGGGGCCATGCTGGAATTTATTGATTTCCATAGCCGCGTTATCGCACAGCCTGATTTCGACAACCAATATTACGCCGGTATCAACCCCTATGCCCTCGGCTTTGCCATGATGAAGGATATTGAAAGAATTTGCGAGAACCCCACAGAGGAAGACCGGGAATGGTTTCCAGATTTTGCGGGCAATAACCAAGCCATTGAAACCTTGAAAGAGGCTTGGGAGAATTTTCGGGATGAAAGTTTTATCCTGCAATATCTCAGCCCCCATCTGATGCGGGAATTTCGTCTGTTTAACCTGAATGACGATAAATCAAGACCCTTTTATCTGGTCAATGCCATCCATAACAAACAAGGCTATACGGCCATCAGATCCGCCCTTGCCGCGCAATATTCTGTGGCCAGCCTTGATCTGGATATACAGGTCACGAATGTTGATCTTCATGGTAACCGCGCCATGACCCTGACCCATAATGTCACCAATGGTGTGACGCTGGATGAAAAACAGGTCAGTCTGGTCATACCGCATATTCAACGGCTTTGGGGCTATGATGTTTCTGTGAAATCTGTCGGGCCGGATATTGGCGAAACAAATTTCGCCTGACAGGGCTCTAGAGCCGGATATTCCGGCGCGTATATCGAAGGTAACAGATGCTCACCAGCATAAGAAAGATAACCGTTGCCCGCAGCGATGACGTAATATCGTCATAAAATAGATTTAGCCCGGCGCTGATCAGCATAATGATACTCAGGATTCCGCCCCCAACCAGGGCAAGCCGGGACATTGTCAACATCAGGCCGGCCACACATTCCAATATGCCAACCACAAACAAAGCCTGCACGGTAAGGCCCAATGCCTCGAATTGAGCCACCTGCTGGGGGGTGGCCATAATTTTGCTGACCCCATTATAGAAAAATACGATCGCCAGAATAAAACTCAATACCCATAAGGCAACGTCAATAAATCGATCCCCGTTCATCATATATCCCCTTTATCCCTCACGTCCCTGAATCAGGTTTTTTCATCTTATGGTAACCGCAACGGCCCCTAAAAATCAAATTTATCCTTTGATAGCCTTAATCACTCAGATATTGCCGTGATTAAAATATCCAGAAATACCTGTCCGGATACGCTGGATACATTGCGCCAGACCCCTTGTCCCACGCCGTAATCCAGTCTGTTAATCACCATCTTACCCTTAATCACCGCCTGATGTTCATCATATTCTTCCAGGGTAAAATAAAGCACTTCTGCCCGCGTGATATCTCTTAAGCTGAATTCGCCCGTCACCTGATACGCCTTGCCGCCCAAATGCTTGAAATTCGTGCTGACAAAACGGGCCGTCGGGAAATTTTCAATATCAAACCAGTCTTTCTTTTTAAGATTTTCCGCCACATCACTGTAAGCGGCCTCAATATAATTCAGGTCGATTCGCACGACGACCTTGCTTTGCGCCATATTTTCCGGGTCAAAAGCGATGGCGGCGGTAAAATTGGTGAATTCTCCGCCGGCGGGACTGCCTTCAATAGCGACCGAAAATCTGATCGCGCTTTTAGCCGCGTCCAGCTGCCATTTTTTTGCCTCTTGCGCCGCATTGGCCGTAACGGGAAATAAAAAACAGATTATCAGAAGATATTTTTTCAAAAACATCCTTTCGCGGGCCATCATTCGGCTTGTTCCCTATGCGGCAACATTTTTTTCATCACGTCATCCTTACGGATAAAATGATGAAACAGGGCCGCAGCCACATGAATGGCAAACAAGGCGATCAACAAAGCCGCCGTGATTTCATGAACCTCATGAAAAATATCACCTAATGCCTTGTCCTTGTCAGCCAATGCGGGCAGAACAGAGCCAAAAAACTTCACCGGATGTCCGCCATATGAACTCATCAACCAGCCAGACAGGGGCTGAATGAACATCATGATATATAGAAGAACATGCATGGCGTGGGCACTGAATATTTCGATTTTACGCATGCCGCCGGGCATTTTTGGCACCGGATTAATCATGCGCCACCCAAGCCGCAGAACCACCAGAAGCAGAATCAATATACCAAATGATTTATGATAATCATATAAACCGAATTTATATCCCATCTGCTGCGGCGTATCTGCTGGCAATTCATACATATAATAGCCAACCGCAACCATGCCCAGAAGGATCAGAAACATGACCCAGTGAAAAGCCTTGGCAATGGTGCCATATGAATTATCTGTATTTTTTATGGTCATTATTATTCCCTGATTATTCCCCGAACTTCAAGTCTTCTATGGCGTCTTCAATGCCTCCGCTTCGATCCTGATGGTCACCTCGTCACCAATGAAAGGGAGGTATTTTTCCATGCCCCACAAAGACCGCTTAAATGTTGCTTTCGCCGAAAATCCGGCTCGCATTATATTTTTGGGTATATCCATGGCGCGTTTGTTCAAGCGGACTTTTAACGTCAGGGGTTTCGTGACCCCAAGCAAGGTAAAATCCCCGTCGACAGTGGCTTCATTCCCCTTAAGAAGAGTGACTTTTTTGCTGATGAAGTGCGCCGTTGGATATTTTTCCACATCAAGGAAGTCAGCTGACCTGAGATGGTCGTCAAATTTTGGCAGCCCCGTCATAACGCTTGCCGTCTTAAAGGTAATATTTACGGAACTCAGGGCCGGATTGGCATGATCCAGAATGATCTGCCCGTCATAGTCCATAAATTGCCCCATGGATTTGGAGAATCCAATATGGCTGACAAACCACATAATATTTGTATGGGATTTATCAAAATGGTAAGTCTCCTGACCCATTAATTTGGACGCCGGCATATCTTCTGCCTGCGCCATATGCGGACCAAGCATTAATATAGCCGCCATCACCATATATTTGATCATTCTCTGCATCCTCTCAAATTCTGCTTTCAATAATTTTTGATCAATCTTTGCTTTTGAATTGACCTTTGATACGGCCCAGATTCATAAAAATCCATACGGGCACCACGATGATCGCCCCAAGGAGAACATATTTCCCGCCCCATTCAAAGACGCCGATAATCACATCATAAATTTTACCCATTGTTGCCGGAATATCATGGATAAGATCCGTGGGGCTGATGTTAAAGAAATCAAGCGCTAGCCCCACAAGAAGGGAGGCGATCAGCAGTTTCCAAATAATATGTAGTGTCGATTTACTCACTCATCATTCCTGCTTGCTCTGCTTTTGAAACATTTGCTCTTCCATATCATAACGTAATTGTTTGGTCAGAAGCTCCACAGCGATTTTCTGGTCTTTGGTCAACCGCCGCGTCGCGGACAGAAGGGCCAGTTTATTCAAGGCCTGCTGATATTGAAGTCTTCTGGCTTCTTGAATAATTTGTGCAACATGTTCCTGCAGCTGCGGGCTTTCGCTGCTAAAACTATTCATTAAACGCTCTTCAATTGTTTCTTTTCGTGCTTCTCCCTGATCACCGCAGGATAAAAGAGCGGCAACCATAACCATGAAAAGGACGCGTTTAATGAATGTTCTATACATACTCAACCAATCACCAAATTACGAAATCTGGCGATAGGGTATAGGCAATATCAAAAAAATACAATCCCCTGCGGCATTAGGCCGCAGAGAATGAATGTGAGAATGAGGTCGGCTATATATGCTTGCGGCTTTGAACCACACGATACCGATTTGAAACATAAGCCGTATCGGACAGAGCCGCATTGGCCGCCGGATTACAGCCCGTGGCGTGAAAATCACTGAAGGCCGCCGTCTGATTCACATAAACCCCGTCCGTAAGATTAAAGGAAACGGCCACGCCAGACCGGCAGGCAGCGGCTTCGGCCTGATCCAGTATCGCATCCGACGTCGAATATATGCCAAAGCTGATGGCGCCGTTATTCTTGACGCTATTTTCGAAAATATTCAGGCTGTCCTGTGTATTTTTCGTCGGCACGACATAAGAGATTGGTCCAAATAACTCTTCACTATAGGAGCTTTCATCGGTTGCTTTCAAGATTAGCGGCGTTTGAATAGTCGCCTTGTCAAATCCGTCCATAGGCACTGACCTTGAGGCCAGAATCACATTGTCGCCTTTGCCATATTCCGCAATCCTCTTCAAGGTCGCTTCGCTTTGCACAGCGCCCAGAATGGCACAGGCCCGCGCGTCATCACCATTCAGTTTTTCAACGCCCATAGCCAGAGCCTGAACCACGTCATCAAAGCTTTTAGGGCCATCTTCGGTTTCTATGCCGCCTTGCGGGATAAAAATATTCTGCGGCGTGGTACACATCTGGCCGGAATAAAGGCTAAGCGTGAAGGCGAGATTGCCAATCATGCCCCGGAAATTATCGGTGCTGTCAATGATCACCCCGTTAACGCCGGCTTTTTCCGTATAAACCAGAGCCTGACGGGCATTATCCTCCAGCCAGTTGCCAAAACCCGTGCTGCCGGTAAAGTCAATCAGCTTAACCTCGGGGCGCAAAGCCAGCTCTTTCGTGATGGGCTCATCTGCACTATCGGCGGCCAAGGTGACAATATTGGGATTGAAGCCTTCTTCGGCCAGCACATCACGGCAGATTTGCACCGAAATGGCTGCGGGCAGGATAGCGCCGGGATGCGGCTTGATAATAACCGCATTCCCCGTCACAAGATCGGCAAATAATCCGGGATAGCTGTTCCATGTGGGAAAAGTAGAACAGCCAATCACAACGCCGATCCCCCTTGGCACCACCGTAAAATGTTTTTCCATAACGATTGGATCACGCTTGCCCTGCGGCTTTTCCCAGCGGGCAACGGCGGGCGTGCGGGTCATATCTTCATAAGCATAGACCACCGCTTCCAATCCCCGGTCCTGCGCATGCGGGCCGCCGGCCTGAAAGGCCATCATAAAGGCCTGGCCCGTGGTATGCATGATGGAAAAAGCAATCTCAAAACTGCGTTTGTTGATTCTGTCCAGAATTTCAAGGCATATGCCGGTGCGGGTTTCAATGGACGCTTTTGCCCAGTCCTGCCTGATGGCCTCAACCCCAGCGACAAGTGCCTTCGCATCCACCTTGGGATAGGTCACACCAAGCTCAAAGCCGTAAGGCGATTTCTCTGACCCTGTTGTGCCAATGCTGCCCGGTTGATCAATGTCAAAATTTTTATCCAGATAAGATTTAAAAGCCGCCTCGCCGTCCGCGCTTGCGGTCTCGCCGTAAATACGCGGGCTGGCACTTTCGGGGTAGGCCGTCCAATATTCCCGGCTTCGGCTCGCAGCTATGCCCCCCTCAAGTGTTTCTTTATGACGTTCAAATAATGAAGATTGTGACATTTTCTCTTTCTCCTGATAAAAAATTAAGCGCATTTAATACACTTATTTAACATATTTATTGACGAAGACCCATGTATTTGTAATTAATAGAACGAACGGTTGGTT
Organism: Emcibacter sp.; assembly: GCA_026982375.1. GTDB lineage: Bacteria > Pseudomonadota > Alphaproteobacteria > Sphingomonadales > Emcibacteraceae > Paremcibacter. The sequence goes on from JALSHF010000109.1 coordinate 13,501, forward strand.
AATTCAAGGTAAATAGCTTAAATAAATTTATCAAGGGCCATATGATATACCGGGGTATATTGGGATATACTGGAGTATAGTAACCGCTTGAACGATGAATAGGCCGCTTGCCAAAACAGAAGGGATTCACGAAATGTCTTATAAAAATATTGAATTTAATATCACCGATGGCTTGGCTTGCTTAACGCTGAACCGGCCTGACAGCCTTAATAGTTTCACGACAGATATGCATGAAGAAATGCGCGATGCCCTGACGCAGGTGGAAAATGATCCCGATGTGCGGTGCCTCCTGCTCACCGGCAATGGCCGGGGGTTTTGCGCCGGACAGGATTTAAATGATCGGGCCGTTAAAGCCAATAAAAATTCTGGCGACAACCGCCGCGACTTATCCAAGTCCGTAGAAGAAAATTATAATCCCCTGATCAAAAGGCTGGCCAATCTGCCCATGCCTGTCATTTGCGCCGTCAACGGTGTTGCCGCTGGCGCGGGGGCCAATCTTGCCCTCGCCTGTGACATGGTTTTTGCGGCAAAATCCGCCAAATTCATTCAGGTTTTCTGCCGTATTGGCCTGATCCCCGACAGCGGCGGCACCTATATCCTGCCGCGGCTTATCGGGGCCGCGCGGGCCATGGGGCTGGCCTTGACCGGTGATGCCATCACGGCCGAGCAGGCTGAGGACTGGGGCATGATCTGGAAAGCGGTTGACAATGATGACCTGATGGACGCGGCTCTCAAACAGGCCCGGCATTTCACCAGTCAACCGACTTTGGGTCTTTCCTTAATCAAAAAAGCGCTGCGCGCCAGTATTGACAATGATCTGAATGCCCAGTTACAACTGGAAAGTGATTTCCAGAAAGAAGCGGGATTCTCCGATGATTATCAAGAGGGCGTCACCGCCTTCCTTGAGAAACGCACACCAGTCTTTACGGGTAAATAATACGCCCGCCCGCTTTTACGGGCAAATAAAACGATGAATAAATAATAAAGGTATTCCATCATGACCGCACTTGCGCCTACCCATCCCATCGCCGTAATCGGAGCCGGAACCATGGGCGCCGGCATTGTTCAGGTTGCCGCCGCCGCCGGCCATACGGTTTATATTTTTGATACATCAGAAGACGCCATTGACAAAGGCATTGCCCAGATTGAGAAATTTCTCGCCCGTTCTGTTGAAAAAGGCCGCATGGTTGAAGGGGAACGCAGCGCAATCCTGAACCGCATCATGCGCTGCAACAAATTAGAAGATCTGGCACCGGCAAAATTGGTCATCGAAGCCATTGTGGAAAATATTGACATCAAAAGAGCCCTTTTTGGTCAGCTTGAGGATATTTTATCAGAAGATGCCATATTGGCCTCCAACACATCCTCCATCTCCATAACACAAATTGCCACCAATTTAAAACGGCCTGAACGTATGGTTGGCATGCATTTCTTTAATCCGGCCCCCCTCATGAAACTGGTCGAGATTATTCATGGGTTGGTCACAGACAAACAGGTGGCAGATATCCTTTTTGATACCGCCGCCGCCTGGGGCAAAAAAGCCGTTCATGCCAAATCCACGCCCGGTTTTATCGTCAATCGTGTGGCGCGGCCTTTTTATTCTGAAGCCTTGCGCATTCTGCAGGAAGGCGGCGCGGATATTCCCACCATCGACAGCTGCATTAAAGAATGCGGCGGTTTTCGCATGGGGCCATTTGAATTGATGGATTTGATTGGCAATGACATTAATTTCTCGGTGACAAAATCCGTTTATGAGGCTTTTTACCAAGAGCCCCGCTACCGGCCAAACCTCATTCAGCAAGAACAAGTCGCCGCCGGACGATATGGCCGCAAATCAGGTCAGGGATATTATGATTACCGCGAAGGAGCGGTTAATCCCGCCGCCCATACCGCAGAACCGGAAACGGCCCCCACAGAAATCACTCTGATTGGCAATAACCCGCTTCTTGCGCCTTTGGCGGACTTGGCCGAAAAGGCGGGCATTAAGGTGACGATGGGCGATAGAGAAGAGCTGGCCGGATTCATGATAGAGGATATACTGGTTATTCTGTCTGATGGTACGCCAGCCTCGGAATTGACCACCGTTCTCGGCAAGGCGGCCATCGTCTTTGATCTGGCCCTTGATTACAAGGCTGCCAGCCGCATTGCCATCGCCAAAGGCGATCAGGTCGCGGATGCTGACCTTGCCAAGGCCGTTGGTTTTTTTCAAGCCCTTGGCAAGAAAGTTTCCGTCATTGATGATTGCCCCGGCCTCATCGTGATGCGAATCATCAGTATGCTGGCCAACGAAGGCAGCGACGCGGTCTATCAGGGGGTTGCCAGTCCGGATGGTGTGGATATTGCCATGATGAACGGCGTTAATTACCCCTGCGGCCCCCTGAAATGGGCCGAAGATATTGGGCTTGACCATGTCTTTGCTGTGCTGGATGCCCTGTCCGCTTTTTATGGCGAAGACCGATATCGCACGTCCCCCCTGATCCGCCGCGCCGTCATTGCGGGAAAGTCCCTGTTATGAGCAAAAAGGCACAAGAACAAGCGGATAAAATAGCCGCCCTTTTTAAGGGACGCCGCACATTGGATAAGCTGTTGAATATTGAATTTATCAGCATCGGTGTTGGCACGGCGGTCATGCGCATGAAATTGACCGAAGATATGGTCAATATTTATGGCAGCGCCCACGGCGGTGCTGTCTTTGCCCTTGCCGATGCGGTCTTTGCCTATGCCTGCAACAGCCGTAATAGGGTCACGGTGGCGTCGGGCTGCGTCATTGAATATCTGGCCCCGTCATTCCCGGGCGATATATTAACGGCCTCGGCTGAATTTCAGGGCGGGCGCGGAAAACAGGGCATTTACGATATTATGATCACCAATCAGAATGATCAATTGATTGCCACTTTCAGAGGCAAATCCCATTCTACCAAAGAACAGATTTTAGGAGATAGCACCCGCCATGAATGAAAAGATGAATGATACCATAAAAGACGCTTTTATATGTGATGCCATTCGCACGCCCATTGGCCGTTACGGCGGCGCTTTATCGGCGGTGCGCCCTGATGATCTTGGGGCGATACCGCTCAAAGCCCTCATGGAACGCAACACGGCTGTGGACTGGAGCCTGGTGGATGATCTGATCATGGGCTGCGCCAATCAGGCGGGAGAAGATAACCGGGATGTGGCCCGTATGAGCGCGCTCTTATCCGGCCTGCCCGTGAGCGTGCCGGGCACCACGGTCAACCGCCTGTGCGGTTCTGGTATGGACGCCGTCGGCATTGCCGCCCGCGCCATTAAATCCGGCGAGGCGGAATTGATGCTGGCGGGCGGCGTTGAAAGCATGTCCCGCGCGCCTTTTGTCATGGGCAAAGCTGATGCGGCCTTTTCCCGCAAGCTTGAAAGTTATGACACCACCATTGGGTGGCGTTTTGTCAACCGCATGATGAAAAAGCAGTTTGGCGTCGACAGTATGCCGGAAACTGCCGAAAATGTGGCCGAGGATTTTAATATTTCCCGCGAAGATCAGGATCTTTTTGCCTTTCGCTCCCAACAAAAAACCGCCGCTGCCCAAAAAGCCGGACGGTTTGATGATGAGATCATTCCCGTGATCATTCCTCAGAGAAAGGGTGATCCCGTCATCGTCACTATTGACGAGCATCCCCGGGCTGGCACCACCGCCGAAGCCCTGGGCAAGCTTCGCGCGCCCTTCCGGGACGGCGGCTCGGTCACGGCGGGCAATGCCTCCGGCGTGAATGACGGGGCCTGCGCCCTGTTGCTGGCCTCAGCCGAAGGGGTCAAAAAACATGGTTTGACCCCGAAAGCCCGAATAGTGGGCATGGCCACCGTTGGTTTGGCCCCGCGCATCATGGGGTTTGGCCCCGCGCCGGCCACAAAGAAACTTCTGGCCCAAACCGGACTTACTCTGGATCAGATGGATGTCATTGAATTGAATGAAGCCTTTGCGTCACAAGGATTAGCCGTGATGCGGGATCTTGGCCTGCCTGATGATGCGGAACATGTGAATCCCAATGGCGGCGCGATCTCCCTTGGTCATCCGCTGGGCATGAGCGGCGCGCGGCTGGTGACCACGGCCCTGTATGAACTGCACCGGCGCAAGGGCCGTTACGCGCTTTGCACCATGTGTATTGGTGTGGGACAAGGCATCGCCATGATCATAGAAAGAGTTTAATATCTGGCTTAATATCTGGCTGCCGGAATATTGTTTTTATTGATGACAATCTTGCCAATGGGGGCAAGGGCCAGTCCGGCCAGCTTAACATGCTGAAAGGCAAAGGGAATGCCGATGATGGTCACGGCAAGAGCAACCGCCCATAAGATATGACCCAATGCCAGCCAGATACCACCGAATAGAAACCAGATGATATTGCCGATCACGCCCAGCGGGCCGGTGCCAATATCTTCGCGTCCCGACAGGACTTCCCGGTTAACCGCTTCGCGGCCAAAGGGCAGAAGGCTCAAATGCGCCATATTCATCGCCGCGACAAACCACGGCAGCCCCACAATGGTAATGGCCATAATGAAGGCCACAAGAACCCAGCCAACGGCCATGAAAAAACCGCCAAAAATCAGCCATAAAATATTCAATATTAACGACATAAAGCCCTCCAGAGCTTACGCAATCACCGACCTACCCTTGGACATATATGGGCAGCATAACAGATGTTGCAAGGGATATGAAGGGATAGGCCCCGGATTCAACCGGCCTCAACAATATTTTCCATAAAGGTGACAAGTTTTTCAAACTGTTTGGCGCGGGTGAATTTTTCACGGTTCGGGTTATAGGCCGCCGTCAATTTCCCCTGTTTTTTATTGTCCAGCATGTCTGATAAATAGGCCGCGACCTCTTGCGCATCATTGCTGACCAGCCCGAAATCATTATCTCTGATAATATCTGCGGCCTCTCCTGTGGTGCTGCCAAGAGATAATATTGATTTTCCGGCCCCGATATATTCGAATAATTTTCCGGCAATCACCCCGTTTTCACTTGGGTCATCCCAGCGGAGCAACATGAGAATATCAACCTGCTGCTGAATTTCGAGCAATTGTTTCTGCGGAATATATGTCTTGCAGACCACTATTTCCTCCAGATTATGCTGTTTAATCAGCGCCTTTTGCTGATCATTCAAATCCCCTATACCAGACGGTGTGTACAGCAGGACATTGAAGTTCTGCGCGGCTGGCCCCAGCTTTCCCAGAGCCTCGAACACCACAGACGGATCGCGTTTGTCGCCGTATAGATAGCCAGCATAAAGCAGG
>JALSHF010000110.1 GCA_026982375.1 Emcibacter sp.
ATCAGCTGGGCAAAGCCTGTACTGCGCAGGCTTTTACCCCTTTCGTCAAGGGCAATGATATGGGCATTCTTTGGGCCGGATTTCAGGGGCCCAGACTTCAGGAGAATTGCTTTCAGGATCAGGTCAGCTTCGCGTGCCCGGCGTTCAGCCCCCTTGATGGGGCGTTTTTCTTCAACCTCTATGATGCTGACGGGCCATGGACAACGTCCAAGATAGGTTTCTATCTGTTGCTTGTCCGGCCCATTTTTCATGCGGCCTACTGAAATGATGGTAACCTGCATCACATGTCATCCGGCTTGGATTAACTTTTTGGGGGATTAACTTTTTCGGCTCAGCTTTTTAAAAGCTGATCCGGGGTAAAGTTATCGGGACGGATTTCCATGGTCCACATTTTTTCCAGATTATAGAAGCTGCGGACTTCGGGCCGGAAAATATGGATGATGGCATCACCGGCATCAATCAAGACCCAGTCGGACTTTTCAAGGCCTTCTATTTTGCTGTGACCATAGCCGGCATTTTTGATATTGACCGCTAAATGATCGGCGATTGCGGCCACCTGACGTGTGGAACGGCCAGAGGCAATGATCATCGAATCGGCGATGCTGGTTTTGCCTTTAAGGTCTATGGTAATGATTTCTTCCGCTTTGTTGTCTTCCAGAGAGGTGATGATAACCTCTAAAAGCGTGTTCGTACTTGGCTGTTCTATAGCAGATGAAACGCCGTTTTCCGAGATATTGTTACTGGGCAATTTTGTTTGTAACCTCTTGGGTTTAAAGTTTTTTCCGTCGTATATCAGTCGATGACAACGGGTTTTTCGTGTCCCGGATGAATGTCCATGCCGGGGGTTTTAATGAGCATAAGTCCGCAGCTTCTGCCGACGGTATTTCCTTATCTTGAAAATAGGCAGCCGCTTCGCTTGTCTCGGCGGCGGTAGAATAGCCCGGACGATCAAAAATCGCAAATACTATGGTCTGGGTTATTTTTTTCCAGTCTTTCCATTGTGAAAATTCTGCCAGATTATCGGCGCCCATAAGCCAGACGAATTGCGTATCCGGCAGCAGGGACGTTATTCTGGTCACGCTGTCCACCGTATATCGGACATTCATTTTCTCTTCAAGGTCAGTGACATATATTCTTGGTTCTGGGCTCATGGCGCGGGCGCTTGTCATTCTTTCTTCAAAGCTGGCCATTCCCTCCGGAGACTTTAGCGGATTTTGCGGGGAGACCAGCCACCAGACGCCGTCCAGTTTTAATTTCTCAAGGGCGACAAGGCTTATTTCCAGATGGGCCGCATGGGCCGGATTAAAAGACCCGCCGAGCAGGCCGATCTTTTTGCCGGCTAAACTATCCTGGGGAAATATACTAAGGTCTGGTTTGGCCATTGCCGCGTACCTGATATTTGTAACTGGTGAGCTGTTCTAACCCCACGGGGCCGCGTGCGTGTATTTTTCCGGTGGATATGCCGATTTCCGCCCCCATACCGAATTCCCCGCCGTCGGCAAATTGGGTGGAGCTGTTATGCATGACAATGGCGCTATCGACCTCACAGAGGAATTTCTCTGCGGTTTCGGTATTCTCCGTGATGATGCAATCGGTGTGTTGGGAGCCATGGCGGGCAATATGTTGAATGGCGCCATCGACCCCGTCCACCGTTTTAATGGATAGAATGGCCTCAAGATATTCCGTATCCCAATCTTCTTCTTTTGCGGCAATGATGGACGCATCCAGCGCGGCGACCTTTTTATCACCGCGCAATTCACAGCCGGAAATTTTCAAGGCATCAATAATGGCAGGGAGGTGACTGTTCAGGGCGGCCTCATCGATAAGCAAAGTTTCTGCCGCGCCGCAAATACCGGTACGGCGCATTTTGGCATTTAACGTGATGGCCACGGCTTTTTCCAGATCGGCGGCCTTATCCACATACACATGGCAAATACCATCAAGATGAGCCATGACGGGAACGCGGCTGTCATTCTGCACCCGCTCTATCAGCGATTTTCCGCCGCGCGGGACGATGATATCCACATAGCCCACAAGCCCCAATAATTCCCCAACTGCGGAACGATCCTGAGTCGGGATCAGTTGAATGCAATCCGCACCAAGGCCCGCTTCCGCCAAGCCCTGAATAAGGCAGGCATGAATGGCGCGGCTGGATCCGGCGCTTTCGCTGCCGCCGCGCAGAATGGAGGCATTACCGGATTTAAGGCATAAGGCCCCCGCATCTGATGTTACGTTAGGGCGCGATTCGTAAATAATGCCGATAACGCCAAGGGGCACCCTGACCCGGGAGATACGCAGGCCATTGGGGCGATCCCACTGCGCCATGACATCACCGACGGGATCCGGTAATTCTGCAATGGTCACAAGGGAGGCGGCGATGGCCTCTATTCTTTGATCATCCAAAAGCAAACGATCGAGCATGGCGCCGCCAAGTCCGTGTTCCTCTGCGATGGTCATATCTTTTTTATTGGCGGCCAGAATTGCAGCTTTATCTGCGCGCAGAAAACGGGCCGCCGCCAGCAGGGCCGCATTTTTCTGTTCTGATGAAACATTGGCCAGACCATGAGCCGCCGCCTTTGCGGCCTTACCCATATCGAGCATCATATTTTTCATAGTCTGTGTCATAGACGGCATACTTTCGTTAATATTGCAGATATTATATTTTGGGCCATTTTATTACAAGGTCGTTGCGGTGGATAATCTCTTCGCGGCCCGAATAGCCCAGAATTTGTTCAATTTCATGACTTTTATGGCCGATCAGCTTGCGGCATTCCTTTGCGCCATAGGCGACGAGGCCCTGCCCGAGGGTCGTGCCTGACATATCATTAACATGAACCGTATCGCCGCGATCAAATGCCCCCTCAACCCGGACGATGCCGGCGGGCAGCAGGCTTCTGCCGG
>JALSHF010000111.1 GCA_026982375.1 Emcibacter sp.
CGGGCGGCCTTCACCTGGGTCACGGCGGAATTCAAAAAAGCCCTGTCCATTCCCGTGATCACCTCTAATCGAATCAATACGCCCGAAGTCGCCGAAGAAATATTGGCGCGGGGCGATGCGGATATGATCTCCATGGCACGTCCTTTTCTGGCTGATGCCAATTTTGTCGCCAAGGCCGCTGAAAATCGGGCCGATGAAATCAATACATGCATTGCCTGTAATCAGGCCTGTCTTGATCATATTTTTGTCGGTAAAATAGCCAGTTGTCTGGTTAATCCGGCGGCCTGCCATGAAACGGAAATTATCATTACGCCCGCCCAAAACCCAAAAAAGCTGGCCGTCATCGGCACGGGCCCTGCGGGACTGTCTTTTGCTGTCACCGCCGCCATGCGCGGTCACGATATCACATTATATGATGCCGCCGCCGAAATCGGCGGGCAATTTAATCTGGCCAAACGCATTCCCGGCAAGGAAGAATTTTCAGAAACCCTGCGCTATTACGCCAAACAAATTGAATTAACGGGCGTCAAACTGCATTTAAATACCCCCGTCACCGCCGCAGAATTAAACAAGGCTGATTTCGATGAGGTTATTCTTGCCACCGGGATTTCACCACGAACACCTGACATTGAAGGCATTTCCCATGCAAAAACCCTGATGTATAAAGAGGTTATTCTGGGCGCAAAAGTCGGTAACAAAGTCGCCATCATCGGGGCGGGCGGCATTGGGTTTGATGTGGCTGAATATCTGAGCCATGATGGCCCGTCCACCAGCCTTGATATTCCGGCCTTCATGGCAGAATGGGGGGTCGATATGACTTTCACCGCGCGCGGCGGCGTAGAAGGCATGATCGCCAAAACCCATCCTTCAAAACGCGTCATAACCCTGCTTCAACGCAAAGCATCAAAAGTTGGGGGCGGGCTTGGGAAAACCAGCGGCTGGGCCCACAGAATAGGCCTTAAAAACAAGGGGGTTACCATGGTTTCCGGCTGCGAATATCAGAAAATTGATGATCAGGGCCTGCATTATAGTGCCGCCGGAAAAAACCATATTCTTGATGTGGATAATATCATCATCTGCGCCGGACAAACCCCCCTGCGCGACCTTGCGGATGGACTTGAAAAACCTTATCACCTCATCGGCGGCGCGGATGTCGCCGCAGAACTGGATGCCAAACGCGCCATAGATCAGGGTACAAGATTAGCGGCAGATATCTAGGATCAGGACCTGCGCCCCATAAAAAGCGGCCCTCAAAAATTTGAGGGCCGTCATAAATTTACGCACCAGCGGGAATTATATTATGTCGTCCGCGCGCGGCGGCGGGCAAAACCAACCCCTGCCAGTCCAAGAAATAACAGACCCAGCGCGGCAGGCTCCGGAACTTTTGCGCCAAAATTAACCACACCCTCAATGATATCATTGGCACATGACATGGTCCAACGGAAGGCTATTTGTTCGGCGCTCGCAAGCTGTGTGCCGGAGACATCAAAAACAAACTGAAGATAATTATCACTGGTGCTGGTTTCTACAGAACCCGTGGCAAATGAATTCGCATAGGCATCATCTTCATCCTTAACGCGGTATAATTGGGTTTTATTACCGCGCGAGCTGCCATATTTAAAGTTATTCCTGTCATCCGATTCCGACAAATCATAATCATTTAATTCATGCAATTGCGCAGACGTATTATCGATGTTATTTCCTGTAAGGTTTCTTGCCCCGTTCAGGTCATAAACATAATCCCATTGGGTTCCGGTTGTATAAGAATCATCGTCTTTATATCCATCCGCAGGATCACCTGTCGGATCCCAGACAGGTCTGCCATCAACCCCTTCTGTACTCATAAACAAGTCGCCGAAATTAAGGCCGTTTTGGGTGTTATAATCAACAAATCTCGTATTGATCCTGACCGTCATGATGCCATTCACACGGGATATTTCCATGCTATAGATATCATATCGCGACCCGCCCATATGATCCTTGGAGCTGCCCTTGCCAATATAGGAAAAAGCCCCAGGCGTCCCATTCGCGGTCCCCGGCGCATTATCAACAATGATTTCTGATGCTGATGCTGATATGGCTCCTGCGGCGATAATGCCTGCGGTTAAAAATATCTTTTTAAAGGTCATTTTTTGCCCAATCCTTCATTTACTTATTCTGAGACTCTATCGGTCATAAATATATGACATACGTAAATTGTTTGTTAATAGTCTAGGCAAATACCATGCCAAAAATAAAATCTTTTTCAATTACAGTATGTTATGCAGCATTCTTAACGGATTTTCTTAGAGGGTTGTAAAGTTTCCCGACAGTAATTCTGAAATTTGTCCCGCTTTGAAACAGGTTAAGTGTGAATAATTTCGTGTGAAATCCGGTTTCGCAATAATTTATTATACATTTTGTTCCATAAGTAACCCCAAGCAAGACTCAACCATGAGATAATGACGTAAAGGCCAGAATAAATGTACCGGGAACACCGTAAAGAAAAGAATAAACCAGAGCTTGATTTGCACAAAATCCAACCTGGGAAGGCCCCGTCCAAAAGCTTAAACCCCATAAGATTAACCTTCAAATTTCTGGGTCGGCTTTCTCTATGGGCATGTATCACGCTCACAGCGTTAATGACCATTACGCCCGCGATGGCCATTAACAAGGCACAATCAGCGCAGGCCGAACAAAGTTATGAAAACGCCTTGATCAATTTTCATGACAAGAAAAAGAAAGAAGCCAAAATTCATCTTAAAAATGCCCTGAAAATTAATCCCGTACATCTGCCGTCCCGGATCTTGATGGCCAGAATACTGATTAAGGAAGGCAACGGGGCCGGCGCGGAAATCGAGCTTGATTTTTCCCGGGAGCGCGGCGCGGATTACAATCAGTTAATTGTTCTCTTTGGCCATGCTTATATCCTTCAGGGCAAGAATAAATATCTTTTGGATGTTATCAATAACGGTAATCGTGATGATGCTATTGAGGCAGAGATTTCTTACCTGCGCGGCCGCGCCTATTTTGGTCATAAGAAGCTGGCCAATGCCAAACGCAGTTATCAGGAAGCCCTTGACCGCAATCCCGTTCTTTATCAGGCAAAGCTGGGGCTGGCGCAAGTTGCGGCGGTTCATAAGCAGTTTGGGCCGGCTCTTGACTATATTGACAGCATTCCGCCTGCCGCAGAATCATATCCTAATGCTTTGATTATAAAGTCAAAAATTCACAAACAACGGGGTTCCACTCAAAAAGCCATAGAGGCCATTAACGAAGCGCTGGCCATTGATGACACCAATGTCATGTCCAGATTAACCCGCGCGGCCTTATATTTTGGTGTCAAAAAATATGACGCCGCCAATGAAGATGTGGATTTTATCCTTCATTTGATCCCAAGGGAACCACGGGCCAGATATTTAAAAGCCGTTATCACAGCGGCGCAGGGGGATTTCTCAACCTCCAATACCAATATGATTGCCATCATAAATATTCTGCGTTCCATCCCTCCGGAAATGATGCGGGCCAATCCGACATATTATTATCTGTCAGGACTGACCAATTTCCAGTTTGGGAATCTTGATGAAGCCCGGCAGAGTCTGCAGAAATATTTAAAACTGGAACGCGGCGACATCGGGGCCATGCGGCTTCTTGGGGCCTTGGAATTGCAAGCCTCTGACCCAATAGCCGCCAATATTGTGCTGTCTGAAGCCTTCCGTCACCAGCCCGGCAACCCAACCATTCTCACCATGCTGGGATTGGTCTATTTGGAGCTGGGTAATATTGAAAAAGCCAACCATTATTTTGAGACAGTCACAAAGATACTGCCAAAATCGCCCGAAAGCCTTACCAATCTTGCCCGGGGGAAAATGGCCGCCGGCTCCATTGGGGATGCCATTGATAATCTTTTACAGGCAGAACAGCATAACCTGGATTCTCTGGACATAAAGCTGTTGCTGGCCAAGGCATACCAACAGTCCGGGCAATATGACACAGCCGTTGCCATCATTCAGAAACTGAAAGATAAAGACCCGGAAAACGCCCCTCTGCTTAACCTCTATGGGACAGCAGCTGGTCTGGCCGGAGACCATAAAACCGCCCGGGAAAGCTATCTTGCCGCGCGGGCGCTTGATGAAAATAATATCACCAGTCTGGTTCATCTGGCGCGGATGGATGTCATCGAAGGTCATGCGGACAAGGCCATCTTGAAACTGCGCCAGCAATTGGAAAAAAGCCCAAGCAGCCATTTTCTCATGTTGGAGCTTGGCAATATATACAAGCTGAATAAAGACGTTGAAAATACTCTGTTCTGGTATAAAAAAGCCTATTCGATTGATGGTCATAACTTTATAACCCTAAGCCGTCTGGTAGATGGATTTCTGATAAATAATGATGTCAAATCGGCGCTTGGGGCCACCTCGGGGTTTATTGAAAATTTCCCGAAACATTCCGGCGCCTATAGTTTGCGCGGACAGCTGTTTGAAAGATTGAATGAACCCGGCGAAGCCATCAAAAGCTATAAACTTGCCGTGGAATATGCCTTAAGGCAAGGCGACGCCCTGCTCGCACTGGCCAATGCCCAACTCAAACAGAATAAACGAAAAGCCGCGCGAAAAACCTTGCACAAGGCGCTGGCCTGGAACCCTGAGCTTGCCGATGCCTATATCGCGCTGATCAAAATAGCCATTGATGATGCGGATCGTACGAATGGCTTTACGCTTTTGCAAAATCTTCGGGCCATCAGCAAAGAAGGCGATCCGGCGGCGGATATATTATCGGCCGAGCTATATGCGGCGCTGAAGGAATATGACAAAGCCGAAGAATTTTATCAAACCGCTCTCAAGGCCGGTGATAATCCTGTGGCTGTTATGGGGTTATATCGAACCTATAATCAGTCCGGTCAAAGTAAAAAAGCGATTGCCACAATGGAAGACTGGCATAAAAAATATCCGGAAGATATAAGGGCTGCCCTAGTGTTGGGAAGCGCTTATAAACAGGATCAGCAAATAAAAAAATCGGCAGAATTCCACGATAGACTACTTGAAAACAACCCGAATATGCCGATCATCCTGAATAATGCTGCCAGCGTTAATTTTAGCATCGGCAACGAAGATAAAGCGTTAAACTATGCCAGAAAAGCCCATCAGATCCTCCCCGATAATCCCAATATTCTGGATACACTGGCCTGGATAGAGAGCCAGCGCGGCAACCCCGAAATTGCGCTGCCCTTGCTCAGAAAGGCCTTGGTTTTACGCTTCAGCGATCCTGAAATAAAATACCATCTGGCCATGACATTAGACAAGCTGAACCGGCGCGCAGAGGCGCAAAAATTATTGGCAGAGGCCCTGGCCTCCAGAACGGACTTTTCAGAAAAAGAGCTTGCGCGTCAAACCCTCAGGAAATGGCGGGGAAATTAAGCCTTAATCAAAGGCCTCTTGCCAGTCTCCCGTGGTCGAGGCCTTTGAATATTCTGTCGAGCGATTCTCAAAGAAATTGGTATGTTCAACACCATTCAGAATTTCATCCATCCAGGGCAGCGGATTATTGCCAATGAAATATATCGGCAACAGATTTAACTGGGTCAAGCGCCGATCGGCGATATAGCGAATATAAGCCTTCACATCGCCCGCCGTAAGCCCCTCAATATCACCCATTTCAAACGCAAGGTCGATGAAGGCATCTTCATGATCGACAATGGTCTTGCAGGCCTCCGTCAGGTCATGCTGTAGTTCATCCGTCCAGATTTCCGGATTTTCCTGCACAAAGGTATGAAATAATTGAATGATGCTGTTGGTATGCAGGCTTTCATCACGCACAGACCAGGTGACAATCTGTCCCATGCCCTTCATTTTATTATGGCGCGGGAAATTCATCAAAATGGCAAAAGAGGCAAAAAGTTGCAGACCCTCGGTAAAGCCGCCAAAAACTGCCAGCGTTTTGGCAATATCCGTCTTTGTCTCCACCCCCCAGATTTGCATATAGTCATATTTGGCCTTCATCTCTTCATAATTGAGGAAGGCTTCATATTCGGTCTCGGGAATGCCAAGGGTATCAAGAAGATGACTATAGGCCGCCACATGTATGGTTTCCATATTGGAAAAAGCCGCCAGCATCATCTGCACCTCGGTCGGTTTAAAGACTTGGGTATAGTGGCGCATATAACAATTATTCACTTCCACATCCGCTTGGGTAAAGAACCGGAAAATCTGCATCAACAGATGTTTTTCCCCTTCGGTAATCTTCATATTCCAGTCTTTAATATCATCGGCCATAGGGACTTCTTCCGGCAACCAGTGAATGCGTTGCTGCGTCAGCCAGGCGTCATAGGCCCAGGGATATTGGAAGGGTTTATAAACAATGCGTTCCTCGAGAAGGGACATGGGGCAGATTACCTTAACTATTTAAAGACGATGATTACGGGCGGCGTTTTCTTGGCAAAACACATTACTGGCATGACAGGCATTCTTCATAATCCATGCTTTCCAGCGCGGCTTCCTGAAGAATCTCTCTGCCCTTCACCATCGCCTTTTGTGAATTTTCCTTGGATGTTGCCGTTGCGCTGTCGGAACTTTCCGCCCGCTGGATAGAGAGAGACCGGCAATAATAAAGGCTTTTCACGCCTTTTTTCCAGGCCTGAAAGTGAATCTGGTGCAAATCCCGCTTATGGACATCCGCCGGCAGAAAAATATTGATGGATTGGGCCTGATCCACCATTGGGGCGCGATCAGCCGCATGTTCAATCACCCAGCGCTGATCCAGCTCAAAGGCGGTTTTAAAAACATCTTTTTCAAGGGCGTCAAGAAAATCAAGATGTTGAACCGAGCCGCCATTTATGGAAATAGACGACCAGACTTCTTCGGTATCTTTATCTTTGGCGGCAAGCAGGCGGCGCAAAGCCTGACTGCGCACATTAAAAGAGCCGGACAGAGTTTTCTGCGTGAAACTATTGGCCGCGATGGGCTCAATGCCGGGACTTGCCCCGCCGCAAATGATCGAAATAGACGCGGTCGGCGCAATGGCGGTCTTATTTGAAAAACGCTCCTTCATACCATAATCGGCGGCATCCGGGCAGGCGCCTTTTTCTTCTGCGAGCAATTTGGACGCCGCGTCCACACCTTCCTGAATATGTTTGAATATGCGCTTGTTCCAAACCTGCGCCATAACAGATTCAAAAGGAATCATGCGGTTTTGCAGAAAACTGTGAAAGCCCATAGCGCCAAGGCCGACACTGCGTTCGCGCATGGCCGCATAGGTGGCACGCGCCATAGTATCCGGCGCGCGGGCAATAAAATCATCCAGCACATTATCCAGAAACCGCATCACATCCGTGATAAAAAGTTCATCATCTTTCCAGTCATCATATTTTTCCAGATTGATCGAAGACAAGCAGCATACGGCCGTGCGTTCTTTGCCCAAATGATCCATCCCCGTCGGCAGGGTGATCTCGCAGCAGAGATTGGATGTTTTGACATTCAGCCCGGCAAGCTTGTGATGCTCGGGGATCGCGTTATTCACATGGTCACTGAACAACATATAAGGCTCACCGGTTTCAATACGCGCCATCAGCATACGAATCCACAAGCCGCGCGCCGATACTGTCTTTTGCACTGTTTGATCATGGGGACTAAGCAGCGCCCATTCTTCATCATCTTCCACCGCCCGCATGAAAGCATCAGAAATAGCAATTCCATGATGAAGGTTCAGTGCCTTGCGATTCGGGTCCCCACCTGTGGGCCGGCGAATTTCAATGAATTCTTCAATCTCGGGATGATTGACCGGCAGATACACCGCCGCGCTGCCGCGCCGAAGCGAGCCTTGGGAAATGGCCAGAGTTTGACTGTCCATCACCCGAATAAACGGAATAATGCCTGATGTTTTGCCATTGGTCGATACTTCTTCACCGATGGAACGCAAGTTTCCCCAATAGCTGCCAATGCCGCCGCCCTTTGAGGCCAGCCAGACATTTTCATTCCACAGGGTCACAATGCCCTGCAGGCTGTCGTTGGCCTCATTCAGAAAACAGGAAATAGGCAGACCGCGCTTGGTACCACCATTACTTAAGATAGGTGTGGCCGGCATAAACCAAAGCTTGCTGATATAATCATAGAGACGCTGCGCATGGGCCTGATCATCACTGTAATAACTGGCCACACGGGCAAAAATATCCTGAAAATCTTCGTCGGGCAATAAATAACGATCCCTCAGGGTCGCCTTGCCAAAAGCCGTGAGCAAATCATTCCGCTCTGGGATGGTTTCCACCCGCGAATGATTCTTTACCTGTACAGCTTCTTTAAATAACATTCCCGACACGCGGACACTCCCTCTTTCACATTTATCAATCAATGTACCAATTCAATGGTCAACCCACCATGATACGACGCCAGCCCATAAATATTACGCCAGCTCATTTCGGGCTTTATATATTAGCATAAAATAAAGTTATTATTTCATTCCATTGCGGCGTAACGTTGTTTCTCAGATTCCGAAGCATTATTATTGATCTATTATAGCTTTTGTATTACCTGCGCCCTAGCGCCTTGTAGTAAAACAACTATCTGATCCTGAACACCCTCAAATCACCCTCAACACAAGATATGGTATTTTGACCCTTGATTAATGTCAACAGCTAGTATTTATCCTTTAACCTTGACTTTCCCAAAACCTTGGCAAATACACGCATATTGTCGAAAAAAATTAATTAAAATAATTTACTTTTTCTTCCGGCGACTTTTAAGGCTTCTGCTGGTCGGCTGAGCCGCCAAAGGATCGTCCGGCCAGTGATGTTTGGGATAACGCCCCTTCATGTCTTTTTTAACCGCCTCATAACTTGACCCCCAGAAATTCTCCAGGTCCTGCGTCACTTGAATGGGCCTTCCCGCCGGTGATAACAGATGCACCAACAAGGTTACCTTGCCCGCCATAATGGCCGGCGTTTTATCCAGACCGAACATCTCTTGCAGCCGCACGGCCAATACGGGGGGATCATCGCGGTAATCAAGCGTAATTCCAGAGCCACTCGGCGCGCGGTAATGGCTGGGGGCCAGACGATCCAAGGCCTCCTGCTGCGGCCATGTGAGGAAATTCTTCAGTATTTCCACCAAAGCCAGTTTCGACAATTGTTCGCGGCTCATGATACCCTCCAGATAAGGCCCCAGCCAGTCTTCCAGTCCGGCCAAAAGCGCCTCATCGGACAGATCGGGCCATTTCCCTGCGGGGTCATAACGGGCGCAAAATAAAATTCGCGCCCGAAGGGCGATGCCCTGTTTATCCCAGGGCAATGACGCAAGGCCCATTTTTCGGATGCCATCACAAAGGGCGGGCATCACCTGGTCTGCCTTGGGACCTGACGCCGGGTTTTTCAATTTTTCCTCATGGATCACCAGTTGACCCAGCATTTTCCTTTTTCGGGCCTGAACCAGCTGGCGACGTTCATCCCATTCGACCTGTTCTACAGCGGTGATTTGATCAGAAAAAACATCCCATATATCTGCCTCGTCCAAAGGGGCCGTCAGATAAATTCGCGGCTCCTGGGCGTTCTTGGATTTTAACCCTTTATAAGTGTTGGGAGCCAAATGGCCGATCGCCAAATATTTCTCGCCGCCAAGGCTGTCTGCGGCCTCCAGCGCCGCCCCGGCCCCGCCGGAAAGATGGTAGCGCGGTTCAGCCCCCCGGCGTCTCTTCCCAATGCGGCCCGGATAGGCCAGCGCGAGGCAAAGGCCGGCTTTGCTCAGCGGGCTATCTTCTTTTTTAGATATTTTCAGGGATTTGCACCAGCCCTCCATCTGTCTTTTGACCTGTTGCAAAGCGGGCAGGTCGCCGCCCATGCGCTGGGCCGCGGGCCGGTCACCGGCACAAAAATATCGCAGGGCCTCCAGCCTGTGGCGCACGTCCGTTGATCTGTGGCGCAGAATGTCCCGCTCGGCCAATAACGCCGCTATTTCCACAGCCAGCCGGCCAAGCCCCCTCTCTTTTGCTTTAAGAATCATATGAGCCAATCTGGGGTGCATGGCCAAGCGGGTCATCTTTTTGCCATGGGCCGAAATTCGCCCCGCAGCATCCAGCGCCCCAAGCGAAACCAATATCGCCCGCGCGGCGGCCATTGCCCCCCTGTCCGGCACATCAAGCCAGCGCAATTCCTCCGGATCCGCAATCCCCCAATTGGCCAGTTCCAGCGCCAGTGGCACCAGATCCGCTTTGGTAATTTCCGGAGCCGAAAAAGGCATTAACCCCCGCTGGGCCGCCGCAGTCCACATACGAAAACACAGGCCCGGCGCCGTTCGTCCCGCCCGGCCCGCCCGCTGTTCTGCTGATGCCCGTGACAGATTACGGGTTTCCAGCCGCGCCATGCCAGACCGCGCGTCATAACGGGGGCTGCGGTCCAAACCACCATCAATCACAATGCGGATGCCGTCGATGGTCAGGCTGGTTTCCGCAATGGCCGTGGCCAGAACAATTTTACGTTTTCCCGCAGGCGCAGCAAGAATCGCCCGATCCTGATCTGCCGCCGGCATCATGCCATATAGCGGAGCAATAATAACATCACGGCCCAAATCAAACCCGCGCACCATCGCGGCGCAACGTTCAATTTCCCCCGCCCCCGGCAAAAAGACCAAGATGCTGCCGCTTTCCTGTTGCACCGCGCGCAATATGGCCTCGGCCACCGTGCGCTCAATGGGGGCTGTGGCCGGCGGCGGGCGATCAAGGTAGCGTAAATCCACGGGATAGGCCCGGCCCTGACTGGTCACAATAGGGGCCCCGCCCATAAGGCGCGCGACATTTTCGCCGTCCAATGTCGCCGACATAACGATCAATTTTAAATCTTCCCTGAGGCCTTGCTGAATATCAAGGCATAGAGCCAAACCAAGGTCAGCTTCTTGCGAACGTTCATGAAATTCATCAAATATAATTGCGCTGATGCCGCAGAGTTCCGGGTCTTGCTGCAACTTTCGAATGAGCACCCCTTCCGTAACCACTTCAATTCGGGTCTGATCACTGACCTTATGATCCAGCCGAACGCGGTAGCCCACCGTTTGTCCGACTTTTTCGCCCAACAGATCTGCCATACGCCGCGCCGCCGTACGGGCCGCCAGCCTGCGGGGTGCCAACATGATGATTCGGCTATTCGCCTTAAACCAGGGCTGATCCAAAAGACAAAGCGGCACCACCGTCGTCTTTCCCGCGCCGGGCGGGGCCTGCAATACCAGATTGTTATGATCGCACAGGCGCTGCAAAATTTCCGGCACCGCCTGAAATATGGGCAGATCATATATTGTCTGAAGAAGCATTCTCATATTTCAGCTTTACGTCCTGATCGTTTTTTTTGCAAGCGCTATAGACTCTGAATCAAGGGTTTTGCATTTCAGAAAGTTTGCCGCCTGCGGTTTGCAAGAGATGCCTTTAATTTTGGCATGCTGCCTAATCCTTAATCACCCTCTGCTTGATTTTTAACCAATGCCGCCATTTATTATTTTCAACGGAAATGGCCTATAGCAAATTATCATTTTTTAATTTTCGGCTAATGGTTTGAAAATAAAGATTTTTTCTGGCCATCTCTGCTGCGCTGCACATAAAAAAATAACCTATTGCTTGATTTTAACCGTAAAAATCAGTAGAAAAATACCTATTAAGAGTTCAACCCTGCAGTTAATTTTGTAAATAACCATAAATATTGCAGAAAATTTACGTCAGACTTATGTGCCACCACTTGCATTATGTGAGACAAAATTCTACGGCCTGTTACAAAAAGATGCCTGAGTAAAGCCAATAGAATAAAACGTCATAAACTGACTTTAAAAACAGCGTTTAAAACCAATCTTTCTTTATCGCAAAAGAGGGCAGGTTTTTTGCGCGAACTTTACATAAAGTATTTTTAGTCGAGGAGTATTTTAAGGAATGAACCAAAAACAGCCACAAAATGGTGCCGGCACAAAGACCCACAGCCAAAAAACCACCGGATTACCCTCAGCAGAAGGCCTCTATAACCCTGTCAACGAACATGACAACTGCGGTATTGGCTTTGTTGCCAGTATAAAAGGCATTAAAAGCCATGAAATTGTGGCCAATGGCTTAAAAATTCTTGAAAACCTCACCCACCGGGGCGCTGTGGGCGCGGACCCTTTGTCCGGCGACGGGGCCGGCATCCTCATACAAATGCCCGACGAATTCATGCAGGCGGCGGCCAAAAAAGAGAAAATAGTCTTGCCGAAGCTCGGTGATTACGGGGTCTTGATGATTTTTGTCCCCCATGAAAAATCTGTTGCTGACAAAATTAAAAAGACTTTTGAGAATCTGATCGATCAGGAGGGCCAAAAATTCCTGGGCTGGCGCAAAGTTCCCACCGATAACAGTGGTTTTTCAGAAGGCGTCAAGGCCTCGGAGCCAGCCATTATTCAAGGCTTTGTCGGCATTGGTGACAATTGTAAAACCAATGCCGCTTTTGAATTAAAGCTCTATCTGATCCGCAAACAGCTCTCCAATATCACGTTTGATATGGCTGAAGACACCAGCCAATATTATGGCTGTTCCTGCTCCAGCCGCACTCTGCTCTATAAGGGGATGCTGCTCGCAAGTCAGGTCGGCGTCTATTATACCGACCTTCTGGACAAGCGCATGAAATCGGCGCTCGCCCTTGTGCATCAACGGTTTTCCACCAATACTTTCCCCACATGGAGTTTGGCCCAGCCCTTCCGTATGGTGTGCCATAACGGCGAGATTAATACGGTACGCGGCAATGTCAACTGGATGGCGTCACGGCGTTTCAGTATGGAATCCACGCTGCTTGGGGATGATCTTGACAAGCTCTGGCCGCTGATACCGGAAGGTATTTCAGATACGGCAAGCTTTGACAATGCGCTTGAGCTGCTCGTCGCCGGGGGCTATAGCATCGTGCATGCCATGATGATGCTGATTCCCGAAGCCTGGGACGGTAATCCCCTGATGGATGAAAAACGCCGGGCCTTTTATGAATATCATGCGGCCCTGATGGAGCCTTGGGACGGCCCCGCCGCCATGGCCTTTACCGATGGCACCCTGATCGGCGCGACCCTTGACCGTAATGGTTTGCGTCCGGCCCGTTATCTTGTGACGGATGACGACATGGTTGTCTTGGCATCGGAAATGGGCGTATTGCCTATCCCCGAGAATAAAATTGTTCAAAAATGGCGTCTGCAACCCGGCAAGATGTTGCTGATTGATACCAAGCAGGGCCGCATCGTCAGCGATGAAGAAATCAAGGCAGAGCTGTCCGGCACCCATGATTATGGCGCGATTCTGGACCGGACACGCATCAAGCTGGAAGATCTGCCCGCAGAATTTGCGCCCCATCATTCAACTGATGTGCCTTTGTTAAAACGCCAGCAGGCCTTTGGATATACGCAGGAAGACATCAAATTACTCTTTCCGCCCATGACCAGCAGCGCGCAGGAGGCGCTCGGCTCCATGGGGACAGATACGCCCATTTCTGCCCTGTCCAGCAAATCAAAGTTACTCTATAGCTATTTCAAGCAGAATTTTGCCCAAGTAACCAACCCACCCATAGACCCCATCCGGGAAGAGGCCGTTATGTCGCTGGTGTCCTTCATCGGGCCAAGGCCGAATTTGCTCGATATTGAAGGGGTCGGCACCCATAAAAGGCTTGAGGTTCGCCAACCGGTCTTAAGCAATGAGGATCTGGAGAAAATACGGACCATCGGCGATATTCCCGACAATAATTTCAGAACCGTAACAATCGATGTCACTTACAACTCTGGCCAGAGGAAAAAGGGTCAAGAGGAAGAAGACATGGATAATGCCATTGAAAGCATTTGCCTTCTGGCCGAAGTTTCCGTTATCGAAGGCGACAATATCATCATCCTGTCCGACCGGGGTGTGAGCGAAGGCCGCATGGCCATTCCGGCGCTGCTCGCCACTTCTGCGGTACATCATTATTTGATCCGCAAGGGCCTGCGCACGTCTGTCGGGCTGGTGGTCGAAACCGGCGAAGCCCGGGAAGTTCATCATTTCTGCGTTTTGGCCGGATATGGCGCCGAAGCGATCAATCCGTATCTTGCCTTTGAAACAATCGACGCCCTTACGACCCGCGATCAACAAGGGATCAGCCCACGCACAGCGCGGATGCGCTATACCAAAGCCATTGACAAGGGTATCTTGAAAGTCATGTCCAAAATGGGCATCTCCACCTATCAATCCTACTGCGGCGCGCAAATTTTTGATGCCGTGGGGTTGAATAGTGAATTCATTGAGAAATATTTCACCAAGACCCAAAGCACCATCGAAGGCGTCGGGCTGAAAGAAATATCCCGCGAGACCATCATGCGCCATGAGCAGGCCTTCACGGATAGTCTTGTCTATGACAACGCCCTGGATGTGGGCGGTGAATATGCTGTGCGCCTTCGCGGGGAAGACCATATGTGGACGTCGGAAAGTGTCAGCAGCCTGCAACATGCCGTGCGCGGCAGCAATCAGGAACAATATGATGTTTTTGCGCAGGCCATCAATGAACAATCCACCCGCCTTCTTACCCCGCGCGGGCTGTTTAAGATAAAACTGGCAAACAAGCCCATCCCGCTGGATGAGGTGGAACCGGCCAGTGAAATCGTCAAACGCTTTTCCACGGGCGCCATATCCTTTGGGGCCATCAGCCGCGAGGCCCATACCACACTTGCCATTGCCATGAACCGCATTGGGGCAAAATCCAATACCGGCGAGGGCGGCGAAGAACCAGACCGTTTCACCCCCGACAGAAACGGTGATCTGCGGCGCAGCGCCATTAAACAGGTGGCCTCGGGCCGCTTTGGCGTGACCACGGAATATCTGGTCAATGCGGATGAAATCCAGATCAAAATGGCCCAGGGGGCAAAACCCGGCGAAGGCGGCCAATTACCCGGCCATAAAGTGGACGCCGTGATTGCCAAGGTGCGCCATTCAACGCCCGGTGTCGGTCTGATTTCACCGCCGCCGCATCATGACATCTATTCCATTGAGGATCTGGCGCAATTGATATATGACCTGAAAAATGTCAATCCAACGGCCCGGATCAGCGTCAAGCTTGTCTCGGAAATTGGTGTCGGAACTGTTGCCGCCGGTGTCTCCAAGGCCAAGGCGGATCATCTGACGATATCAGGATATGACGGCGGTACGGGCGCGAGCCCGCTGACCAGTATTAAAAATGCCGGAAGCCCATGGGAAATGGGGCTGGCGGAAACCCAGCAGACGTTAGTGCTTAATAAATTACGGGATCGCATATCCGTTCAAGTGGACGGCGGCCTGAAAACGGGGCGGGATGTGATCATCGGAGCCTTGCTGGGGGCCGATGAATTTGGTTTTGCGACCGCCCCGCTCATCGCCACGGGCTGTATCATGATGCGCAAATGTCATCTGAATACTTGCCCCGTCGGGGTTGCGACCCAGGATCCTGTGCTGCGCCGTAAATTCAAAGGCAAGCCGGAACATGTGATCAATTATTTCTTTTTTGTCGCCGAAGAAGTCCGCAAAATCATGTCCGAAATGGGCGTGCGCCATCTTCATGAAATCATTGGCCGGCCTGATTTGCTGTCCAAAAATGCCGCTATTCGGCATTGGAAGGCCGATGGCCTTGACTTTAGCCGTATGTTCCACATGCCTGCTGCCGCTGCGGGCAGCGATATATATAACACAAAAACCCAGGAGCATAATCTGGACGCGGTGCTGGATCGAACATTATTGGTCAAAGCCAAAGAGGCGCTGGCCCATAGAAAACCGGTCTTGATCGAAGCCGCCATCAATAATACGGACCGTTCTACCGGGGCATTATTGTCGGGCCGCATTGCGGAAAAATACGGCTTTGCCGGCCTGCCCGATGACAGCATTCATGTCAAGCTGACGGGAACGGCAGGACAAAGCTTCGGGGCCTTTGTCGCCAAAGGCGTCACGCTGGAGCTGTCCGGCGGCGCAAATGATTATGTGGGCAAAGGGCTTAGCGGCGGGCGGCTGATCATATATCCCGCTGCCGACAGTAAAATTGATCCGCAAAACAGCATCATTGTCGGCAATACCGTGCTTTACGGTGCCATCAGCGGCGAATGTTATTTTCGCGGTGTCGCGGGGGAACGTTTTGCCGTGCGCAATTCCGGGGCCATCGCGGTGGTTGAGGGGGTCGGCGATCACGGCCTTGAATATATGACCGGCGGCTGCGTTGTGGTCATCGGCGAGACGGGCCGGAATTTTGCTGCGGGCATGAGCGGCGGCATTGCCTATGTTTTGGATGAGGTCGGTGATTTTGATAAACGCTGCAACCTTGCCATGGTGGAGCTGGAACCCCTGCCCGAGGAAGATGCCATGGCCCGCAAACACCAGTCCGGCGACCTTGAGAGTCACGGACGGGTGGATGTGCTGCGCAATAATATGTCCGGCAATGATGTGGAGCGTTTGGTGACGCTTCTGGAAAATCATGTGCGCTACACCGGCAGCGAACGCGCCCGGACTATTTTGGATAATCAGGATAAATATCTGCCGAAATTTGTCAAAGTGATGCCCGTGGAATATCGCCGCGCCCTGCAGGAAATGGCGCCAACCCAAACCGTGTTATCTGCCTATACCGGCCAAACGTTGAATTAAAGGAGCTGAAAATGGGAAAACCTACTGGATTTATGGAATTTACCCGTCAGGAACGGACCTATGCGCCGGCGGGGGATCGGGTAAGGCATTATGATGAATTCATCAATCCGCTGCCGGATAATATGGTCTCTCAGCAGGGGGGGCGCTGTATGGATTGCGGTATCCCTTTTTGTCATACGGGCTGTCCCGTGAATAATATGATTCCCGACTGGAATGATCTGGTCTGGACCGGTGATTGGAAAAATGCTTTGGACGTTCTGCATTCCACCAATAATTTTCCGGAATTTACCGGACGCGTCTGCCCTGCCCCCTGCGAGGCGGCTTGCACCTTAAATCTCGACGACCAACCCGTGACCATAAAGACCATAGAATGCGCCATCGTGGACAAGGGTTGGCAAGAAGGCTGGATCACGCCTTTATTGCCCCAGACAAAGACCGGCAAAAAGATTGCCGTGGTGGGTTCGGGCCCCGCCGGGCTTGCCTGCGCCCAGCAATTGGCTCGCGCGGGACATTCCGTTGCCGTTTATGAGAAAAACCGGCGGGCGGGCGGCTTGCTGCGTTACGGCATCCCCGATTTTAAAATGGCAAAAGGCCTGATTGACCGGCGCGTACAACAGATGGAACAGGAAGGCGTGACCTTTTGGACCAGCATGAATGTGGGGCAGGATATTCCGGCCCAAAGATTGATCGAACATTATGATGCGGTTGTCCTTGCCGGCGGCTCAGAACAGCCCCGCGACCTGCCCATTCCGGGCCGCGACCTGAGCGGCGTATATTTTGCCATGGATTTCCTTATCCAGCAAAACCAGCGCAACGCGGGCGAGCCGCTGCCCAATGAAAAAGATATTCTGGCCGGGGGAAAAAAAGTCGTCGTCATCGGCGGCGGAGACACGGGATCGGATTGCGTCGGCACCTCATTTCGCCAAGGGGCCCTGTCGGTAACCCAGATAGAAATTATGCCCAAACCACCGGCCCATGAGAATAAAGAACTGGTCTGGCCGGATTGGCCCATGAAGCTGCGCACGTCGACAAGTCAGGAAGAAGGCGCAGACCGGGAATGGAGCATGGCCACAGGGGAATTTGTCGCCAATGAAGCGGGTAATCTTGCGGCCATACGCTGTTATGAAGTGGATGATAAATTCCAGAAAATCAACGGCAGCGAATTTGAAATAGACGCGGATCTGGTCTTATTGGCCATGGGCTTTACCAATCCGGTGCAGGAAGGCCTGCTCGAACAATTGGGCGTTACGCTTGATTCGCGCGGCAATGTTCTTGCCGGAACCGATGATTATCACACCTCCCGCGCACAGGTTTTTACCGCAGGCGATATGCGCCGGGGCCAATCACTTGTGGTTTGGGCCATTCGCGAAGGGCGTCAGGCGGCCCGCGCCGTTGATAAATTCCTGATGGGTCATTCCAGATTGCCAAGATAAGGTATATTGCGCTATACCCGTGGCTGAATGAATGCGCAGGATGCGTATAAGCCCTATGAGTATAAATATGACGACGGATATGAAACGCCTTGAGGAAATTGAGCGCACCATCGCCTATCAGGATCAGCAGATTCAGGATTTAAGCGATATGGTGAATGCCCAGTGGAAAGATATCGACAAGCTCAAAAAACATCTTGCGCGGGCCAAGGAACGTTTGGAAAATCTCGAGAATCCGTCGCCTGAAAACCCATCAGAAGATGGCCCCATGGTTCATGAAAAACCACCGCATTATTAACTACCGCATGATTAAAAGGTATATTTATGCAAAATATTAAAGCCGCTTTTCTGGGCCTTGGGGTTATGGGCTATCCCATGGCGGGTCATCTGCAAAAGGCCGGCTATGGCGTCACCGTTTATAACCGTACAACCGCAACGGCAGAAAAATGGGCGGCAGAATATGGCGGCCATTATGCCCAAACCCCTGC
>JALSHF010000112.1 GCA_026982375.1 Emcibacter sp.
CCGAAGATGCCAATACTAAATAATATGGCCGCAACGGTCAGATAATGAGCAAGTCCAATTTCCATCATTTTTTTCCTACCCCAACCCTTGACCCGGTTTGACTTTTACAATGTCATAGGCATCCCCACGCCGCCGCTTGACTTGATCATTAATATTCTGCTTTTTAACGCCGGGCCTTGCCCTGTGGGTCAAAACAATGGCCCCGATCATCGCCACCAGCAAAATCAGGCCCGCCATCTGAAACAGAAAGGCGTATTTGGTATAAAGAAGGCTTCCTATGGCTTCGGTATTGGACATTTCATTCAGCGCCGGGATTGCCGTCGCCGGATCCGTCGTAACCGGGCCGCCAAGCCCCCAGCCAAAGCCAACCAACAGTAATTCCGCAAGTAATATCAAACCAATCAAACCGCCGATAGGCAGATATTTCTGAAAGCCCTTGCGCAGCTCGCTATAGTCAATATCCAGCATCATCACAACAAACATGAATAAGACCGCAACCGCGCCCACATAAACAATCACCAATATCATGGCGATAAATTCTGCGCCGAGCAGAATGAATAATCCCGCCGAGTTGAAAAAGG
Organism: Emcibacter sp.; assembly: GCA_026982375.1. Taxonomy (GTDB): domain Bacteria; phylum Pseudomonadota; class Alphaproteobacteria; order Sphingomonadales; family Emcibacteraceae; genus Paremcibacter. Next base: position 582 of record JALSHF010000112.1, read on the forward strand.
CCAATATGAGATATAATACCGAATGCACGGGATTACGGCTCGATATCACCATAATCGCGGAAAATACCGTGATGGTGGCAAAAAGATAAAAGCATAATGCATAAATCATATTTTCTTGTTTAACCTCTCTTAACCTCTAAGGTCCTTTGGCTTATCTGTATGGCGCATCAAGTTTAAGGTTCGTGGCAATTTCCTGTTCCCACATATCACCATTCTTAAGCAATTTTTCTTTGTTATAGAAAAGCTCTTCGCGGGTTTCGGTCGCAAATTCGAAATTCGGCCCCTCAACAATGGCTTCCACCGGGCAGGCTTCCTCACAAAAACCACAGTAAATACATTTGGTCATATCAATATCATAGCGCGTTGTGCGCCGCGAACCATCATCGGCAACGGCCGCCTCAATCACGATGGCCTGCGCCGGGCAAATGGCCTCACATAATTTACAGGCAATGCAGCGTTCTTCGCCGTTTTCATAGCGGCGCAGGGCATGCTCACCGCGAAAACGCGGGCTGAGCGGCCCCTTTTCATAGGGATAGTTAATGGTCGCTTTGGGCCGGAACATATAACGGAATGTCAGCCACATGGCTTTGACAAATTCGCTCAGCAAGAATGTTCGGGCGGCGTGTTTGAGGAGTGTCATATCATCTTTCCTTTCATCTCGGCCTTTATGCCGGTATCTTGTCGGTTAACAACAAGAATAATCCGGTTAATACGACCCAAAGCAATGAAATCGGCAAAAATACTTTCCAGCCCAGACGCATCAGCTGATCATAGCGGTAACGCGGCACTGTCGCCTTGACCCAGGCGAAGACAAAAAACATAAAGAATATCTTGCCAAAGAACCAAATCCAGCCCGGAATGAGATATAAAGGTTCCCAGTCAAAAGGTGGCAACCATCCCCCGAGGAAGAGAATACTGGTCATGGCGCACATCAGGATAATATTGGCATATTCCCCAAGGAAGAAGAGCGCAAAGGCCATGGATGAATATTCAACCTGATAACCCGCGACAATCTCGGCTTCGGCCTCAGGCAAATCAAAAGGCGGGCGGTTGGTTTCCGCCAGGGCCGAGATGAAAAATATGACCATCATGGGGAACAAAGGCGTGAACCAATAGCCGTTCACGCCGAGAAAGGTATCTTTTTGAGCCAGAACAATTTCGCTTAAATTCAGTGATCCTGCGCACATCAGCACCGTCACCAGCACGAAACCCATGGACACTTCATAAGAAACCATCTGCGCCGATGATCTGAGCGCGCCCAAAAAGGCATAGCGCGAATTGCTGGCCCAGCCAGACAGAATAATGCCGTAAACGCCAAGTGATGATATGGCGAATATATATAATATACCCACATTCAGGTCGGCCAGAACCATGCCCGCGTCAAAGGGAATAACCGCCCAGCCCACAAGGGCCAGAATGAAGGTCAGCGCCGGGGCCAGAAGAAATATAAACTTATTGGCACTGGCGGGAATGATGGTTTCTTTTAAGAAAAGTTTCAGGCCATCCGCAAAAGACTGCATCAAGCCCCAGGGGCCCACCACATTGGGGCCGCGCCGCATCTGCATCGCCGCCCATACTTTCCGGTCCATATAAACGCTCATGGCAACAACGAGCAACAACGGCAAAACGATTGCGAGAATACCAACCACTATGCCCAGAATTATGGCCAGCCATGGAACAAGCGTAACCCCAAAGCCCCATTGAAAGAATTCGACAAGTAAATCAGCCATTGGTTACCATTGCCTCCGCTTCAAATTTTGCGCCTTCGTAAGCCTGACGGCATTCCGCCATGACTTTGGACGATCTTGCGATCGGGTTGGTCTGATAAAAATCATCTATCAAATTGGTGATCGGCGCATCGGACGTTTTTCCCGCAACGCCAAAGGACTCCGGCCAATCCTCATTGGGGAGTTGGTCTATGTTGGCAAAATGCGGATAATCCGCCTGCATTTTTTCCCGAAGCTGCGCAATCGTATCATAGGGAAGCCTGCTGCCCAGTTTTTCTGATAATGCCCGCAGGATTGTCCAGTCTTCCCGGGCTTCGCCGGGGCCAAAAATAACCCTTTGCGCTTTTTGCACGCGGCCTTCCATATTGATATAGGTCCCCGGTTTTTCCGTATAGGCCACGCCCGGCAAGATCACATCAGCGTATTTTACGCCTTCATCGCCGTGACTGCCCTGATAAATCACAAAAGCCTTCTCAAGGCGGCTCAAATCAATTTCATCGACGCCCAGATTAAAGACAATATTGATATCGCCCTTTTCCGCCCCGTCCAATATCCCATCCATACCCTTATCAGATACAAGGCCCAAGTCCATGGCCCCAACCCGGCTTGCAGCATGATGAAGAACGTTAAAACCATTCCAGTCCTTGCTGATCATGCCATATTTATCGGCGATATCATGGGCGAGCTTCAAGACAGCCGCGCCATCAGGGTGACTAACGGCGCCGGCGCCCAGAATAATCATCGGTTTCTTGGCGGCTTTCAATGACTTGGCAAATTTTCCCTTGCCGGCCAGCAGGTCTTCCAAGGCCCTGACCGTATCCCCCAGATGCACCGCAGGGTAGGTGAGGTTTTCCACCGCGCCCACCGAGGCGATCACGCCGCGCTTGGCCAGATAACGCAGACGGATATTCAAAACAGCAGCCTCTTTGCGCGGGTTTGTCCCCACAAGAAGGCAGGCATCCGCCTCATCAATACCGGAAATTCCCGTATTAAACAGATAGCCGGCCCGGTGCCGCCCGCCATATTTTGCGCCGTCCTGACGACATTCAAGGGCGCTTGACCCCAAATCATTCAGCAAGCCCTTAAAGGCATACATGCTTTCCAGGTCACATAAATCGCCGACAATTCCTGCAATTTTATCACCCTTCACGCCCTTAAGCTTGGCGGAAATAGCCTCAAAAGCTTCTTCCCATGAGGCGGGCTGCATTTTCCCGTCACGGCGAATATAAGGCTGATCAAGGCGGTTATATTTCAGGCCGTCAACGGCCTGGCGCGTTTTATCGGATATCCATTCTTCATTGACATCTTCATGAACCCGAGGCAAAAAGCGCATCACTTCCCGGCCCCGCGCATCGGCGCGAATACTTGAACCCATGGCATCGTGAACATCAATGGTTTCTGTGGATTTTAATTCCCAGGGCCGCGCAGAAAACGCGTAAGGCTTATTGGTCAAGGCCCCAACGGGGCAAAGATCAACCACATTTCCGGAAAGCTCCGAGGCAAAAGGCTGTTCCTGATAGGTGGTAATTTCCATATGATCGCCGCGCCCGATCCCGCCAAGGGCCGGAACCCCCGCGATTTCATCCGCGAACCGCACGCAGCGCGTACAATGAATGCAGCGCGTCATCACCGTTTTTATCAAGGGGCCGAAATCCTCTTTCGCAACAATTCGGCGTTCATCTTCATAGCGGGCATCATCACCGCTATAGGCAATATACTGATCCTGAAGATCGCATTCGCCGCCCTGATCACAAACCGGGCAATCAAGGGGATGGTTCATCAGGGTAAATTCCAATACCCCTTCGCGGCCCCGCTTGACTTTATCGCTATTGGTATGAATGATCATACCCTCGCCGGCGGGCATGGCACAGGACGCGATCAGCTTTGGTGCCTTTTCCATCTCCACAAGGCACATCCGGCAATTGCCAGAGATGGACAGGCGTTCATGAAAGCAAAAACGGGGGATTTCAACACCCGCAGCTTCGCAGGCCTGAAGGACGGTTGCCCCGCCTTCGACCTCTACCTCTATTCCATCAATTTTAAGCGTTGGCATTATTTAAACTCCACACTTGTCTATATTCAAGCTGCATTTCGGCTCTTTTTATATTCCAGAATACGGCGTTCCACTTCGGGCCGGAAATGTCGGAACAGACCCTGTATGGGCCATGCCGCCGCATCTCCAAGCGCACAAATTGTATGCCCTTCAATTTTCTTTGTCACATCAAGCAGCAGGTCAATCTCGCTAAGTTCTGCCTCGCCGGTGACCATGCGATCCATAATTCGCGACATCCAGCCGGTGCCTTCGCGGCACGGCGTACATTGACCGCAGCTTTCATGGTGATAAAAGGCCGCAAGCCGGGCGATGGCCCTGACGATATCCGTTGATTTATCCATGACAATCACCGCCGCCGTACCAAGGCCCGAGCCCTCATCGCGCAAGCTGTCAAAATCCATCAATACGGTATCGCAAACATCCTTCGGCAACATATGAACGGATGAGCCGCCCGGAATGATCGCCAATAAATTATCCCAGCCGCCGCGAACGCCGCCGGCATGTTTTTCGATAAGCTCTTTTAGCGGAATGCCCATTTCTTCTTCGACATTACAGGGTTTATTCACATGGCCGGAAATGCAAAACAGCTTGGTGCCGGTGTTATTCTCGCGGCCAAGACCCGCAAACCATGCGCCGCCGCGCCGCAGAATGGTGGGCGCTACCGCAATGGATTCCACATTATTCACCGTCGTCGGACAACCATAAAGCCCCACATTGGCGGGGAAAGGCGGTTTCAGGCGGGGCTGGCCTTTTTTACCTTCGATGCTTTCGATCAGCGCGGTTTCCTCGCCGCAAATATAGGCGCCCGCGCCCCTGTGGACATAAATATCAAACTTATATCCGGTACCGCAGGCATTTTCCCCGATCAATCCGGCGGCATAAGCTTCTTCAATTGCCGCATCAAGAACATTCGCTTCATGGACAAATTCACCGCGGATATAGATATAGGCGGCCTCGGCGCGCATACCAAACCCTGCCACAAGACAGCCTTCGAGCAGCTTATGGGGATCATGGCGCATAATTTCCCGGTCCTTGCAGGTCCCCGGCTCGCCTTCGTCGGCATTGACCACCAGATAATGGGGCCGGCCATCTGATTCTCTGGGCATGAATGACCATTTTAATCCCGTGGGAAAGCCCGCGCCGCCCCGCCCGCGAAGGCCGGAAGATTTCATTTCATTGACAATCCAGTCGACGCCCTTTTCAATGATATCTTTGGTATTGTCCCAATCGCCGCGCTTTTTGGCCGCGTCAAGCTGCCAGCTTTGATAACCATAAAGATTGGTAAAGATACGATCCTTATCTGCAAGCATTAGCTGTCCCCTCCCGGCGTAGCACAAAATTCTTTCAGGGTGGTCGGGCCACCCTGCGGCGCCGATTTATGACGATCGGTCGTTTGCGGGCCGGGCGCGATAATATCGCCATTCTTTATGGCCCTGATGAACTTTCGGGTGCTGTCATTATCAAGATCTTCGTAATATTCTTCTTTATAGGCAATGACCGGCGCGTTCACGCATGCGCCCGCGCATTCCACTTCCAGCAGGGTGAATTCACCGTCTGCTGTGGTTTCGCCAAAGCCAATACCCAATTCATCCTTGCAGGCCGCAACCACATCGTCTGAACCGCGCAACCAGCAGGGCGTGGTGGTACAGACCTCAATCACATGCTTGCCGACCGGTTTTTGCCGGTACATGGTGTAAAAAGTCACAACCTCCTGCACGCGAATATAGGGCATCTCAAGCATATCGGCGATATATTCCATCACCGGAACGGAAATCCAGCCATTATTCTGTTCTTGCGCCTTTGTCAAAAGCGGCATCACGGCACTTTGTTTGCGGCTGGCCGGATATTTCGCCAACTGCCCCGCCGCCCATTTTAAATTTTCGGGCGTAAATTCAAAAGCTTCCGCGTTTCTTACACTGATGTTCATCGGTCAACCTCTCCGAAAACAATATCAAAAGAACCCATCAATGCGGGCACGTCCGCCAACATATGGCCCTTCGCTACATGATCCATCGCCTGCAAATGCGCAAAGCCCGGCGCTCTTATTTTACAGCGGTAAGGCTTGTTACTACCGTCCGAGACCAGATAGACACCAAATTCGCCCTTCGGCGCCTCAACAGCGGCATAAACTTCGCCTTCCGGAACCTTGAAGCCTTCGGTGTAAAGCTTAAAATGCTGAATCAAGGCTTCCATGGATGTCTTGATCTTGTCACGCCTTGGCGGCGTCACCGTATGATCCGCAGAAAGCACATCACCTTTCGGCATTTTTTCAATACACTGGCGAATGATCCGCATGCTTTGATACATTTCCTCAATCCGCAGGACAAACCGGTCATAACAATCGCCGTTTCTGCCAACCACCACATCGAAATCAATGTCATTATAGACATCATAGGGCTGCGCCTTACGCAAATCCCATGCCACGCCAGACCCCCGGAGCATCGCACCGGAGAAACCCAAGGCATAACATTCCTCGGCAGATACCTTGCCAATATCCACGTTACGCTGCTTGAAGATACGGTTCTCTGTCACCAGCGTTTCAATATCATCCATGGTTTTAGGGAAATTATCACACCAGCGCAGAATATCATCACTCAGCCCCTCGGGCAGATCCTGATGTACGCCGCCGGGCCGGAAATAATTGGCATGAAGCCTTGCGCCGCAAACCCGTTCATAAAATTCCATGAGCAGCTCGCGCTCCTCAAACCCCCAGAGAATAGGGGTCAAGGCCCCCACATCCATGCCGTGGGCTGTCACATTCATAATATGGTTCAATATGCGGCCAATCTCGCAATATAAAACCCGAATATATTGTCCGCGCTCCGGAACTTCCAAGGCAAGCAATTTTTCAATCGCGAGGCAAAAGGCATGTTCCTGATTCATAGGCGACACATAATCAAGCCGGTCAAAATAAGGAATCGCCTGAAGATATGTTTTATGCTCGATCAGCTTTTCCGTTCCCCGGTGCAGCAAACCGATATGCGGGTCGGCCCGTTCCACAATCTCGCCATCAAGCTCCAGAATCAGGCGCAACACACCATGGGCCGCAGGATGCTGGGGTCCAAAGTTAATATTGTAGTTTTTAATATCTACTTCAGCCATAAGTTAACTTCCCTGCCCTTCTTTACCCGCTTTTTCATCGGCCTTTTCATCTTGGGGCAAAATATATTTAGCCCCTTCCCAGGGACTCATAAAATCAAAATCGCGAAATTCCTGCTGCAATTTAACAGGCTCATAAACCACGCGCCTTTCCTCTTCGCTGTAACGAAGTTCGACATAGCCCGTCAGCGGGAAATCCTTTCTCTGGGGATGGCCCTGAAAACCATAATCCGTCAAAAGCCTGCGCAGATCCGGATGCCCGTCAAACATGACGCCATACATATCCCAAACCTCACGCTCATACCAATTGGCAACAGGGTAGACCTGAACAACAGAAGGCACAGGAACCTCGTCATCTGCCTGCACCTTGATTCTAAGCCGGATATTATGCTTCAAACTCAACAGATGATAAACAACATCAAACCGTCTGCTGCGCTCAGGGTAATCAACAGCGCAAATATCGGTAAGCTGAACAAATTTATAATTGGCCTCATCACGTAAATACGTCAGAATGGTCACAATTTTGTCTGCGCGGGCATCCAATGTCAGCTCATCAAAAGCAACATCATAGCCATGCATTTCATTTTCGAGGGCGCTGGTGATCGCCTGTCCCATATCCTTGAGTGTATCCAGATTGCTCATTTATTTCATTCCTTACCTGTCCAGGGCTGTGGTTCGGCGAATTTTCTTTTGAAGCTGAAGAATGCCATAAACCAGAGCTTCTGCCGTAGGAGGGCAGCCGGGAACATAAATATCAACGGGAACAATCCTGTCGCAGCCCCGCACCACAGAATAAGAATAATGATAATAACCGCCGCCATTGGCGCAGCTGCCCATGGAAATCACGTAACGCGGCTCTGCCATCTGATCATAAACCTTGCGCAGAGCGGGTGCCATCTTATTGGTCAGGGTTCCCGCCACAATCATCACATCAGATTGACGCGGGGAGGCACGCGGGGCAAAGCCCATCCGTTCCACGTCATAACGCGGCATACTGGAATGCATCATTTCAACGGCGCAGCACGCCAGACCAAATGTCATCCACCATAATGATCCCGTCCGCGCCCAGGCGATAACATCATCAAGATTGGCAACGACAAAACCCTTATCAGACAATTCATCGGACAGCGTTTTAAAATAGACGTCCTGATCTGCACCAGAAGCAACACCAGAAGCAACAACAGATAAATTTTCAGGAATTTTACCATTCGCCTTATCCGGAGATAATTTTACACCCATGACCTTACTCCCATTCCAAAGCCCCTTTTTTCCACTCATATATAAAGCCAATGGTCAGCACGCCAAGAAAAATCATCATGGAGACAAACCCAAACATGCCAATCTCCCCAAGCGATATGGCCCAGGGGAACAGAAAGGCGACCTCAAGATCAAATATAATAAAGAGAATGGCAACCAAATAGAACCGCACATCAAAAGGCTTGCGCGCACTATCAAATGCCTCAAATCCACACTCATAAGCCGAGAGTTTTTCCGTATCCGGTTTTTGCTCAACCACCAACATGGGAAGCACGATGAAAACACAGGACAATATTATGGCAATGAAAAAGAAAATCAGAATGGGAAGATATTCGAGCAACAATTCATTCATCAGAGCATGGCCCCTTTTATATAAATTATCACATCACGCATTATCACAGGCAATATTCGCAATGAAAGCATAGTCCCAACCCTCTTAAGTTCTGACGTAAATTCCAGTTCTATCTGCGGCTCAACCACTTGTGACAAGACGATAAATGCACGATGGCCATACCCCATAAACATCATACAATACGTCCGCACGTCAACGCTCGAACCCCTCCTAGCTTAATAGCCCGAAGTGAAGAAGAATGCCAATGATTTTTTAGGAAAAAGACACAGCACAAATAAAAAAGATATCCGCACGGAGCGGATTGAACATCAGTTAAGTCATTAAATTCCACAAAAGATAAAATGGAAATTCTATAGAAAGGTAAAATGGAAATTTTATAAAGAAAATGGCGGGAGTGACGGGACTCGAACCCGCGACCTCTGGCGTGACAGGCCAGCGCTCTAACCAACTGAGCTACACCCCCCGAAGGTGTGAGACTGATTTAAGGCATTCGCCTTGTTCAGTCAAGTAACTTCTGCATAATTTATCCAATATAATTATACCCGGTAAGCTACTGTATTATTTAAGAAAATGGTGGGCGATGAGAGACTCGAACTCCCGACATCTTCGGTGTAAACGAAGCGCTCTACCAACTGAGCTAATCGCCCCATTTCTTAAACTACATGATGCGGTTAACATCATGTGGATGCATGTCTACAGACTGTTTGAAGACATGTAAAGCATAAAAAAAGACGGTTAGTCATTTTTTTACCAACCGTCTTTTAAAAATTTATAAATTACTTGTTTACAGCGTCTTTTAGGCCTTTACCGGCTTTAAATTTAGGCTGCTTTGAAGCAGGAATTTGGATTTTTTCGCCTGTGCGAGGATTGCGGCCTTCGCTTGCTGCACGCTGAGCAACACTGAATGTTCCAAAGCCCACCAAACGGACATCATCGCCGGAAGACAAAGCATTCGTAATGGATGAGAAAACGCCATCAACAGCTGATGCTGCGTCTACTTTTGAAAGGTCAGCTGCGGCTGCTACGGCGGCGACTAGATCATTTTTGTTCACTATCTTCCCCTTATATCTAAGTTTCATTGAACTGGTTAAAAGTGAATGCAGTCTAGCCGTGCTTTTTTGTTTCGTCAAAGGGAAAACCTCACAAAACTGCGGTTTTTAGCACAAAGTTTGCTTGACATTGAATTTACACGATTTTCAACAACAAAAAAGCACCCCAAATAAACCATAGGGTGCTTTTTCCAAAGAAATTTAGATTATTTTAGTGGCGTATAGATGTTCCGAAATCAGATTCGGACTGCTTCTTGGCAAGATTTGCCTCCACCTCTTCAATCGTCAAAGGTACGAGCGATTCTACCAAGGCAACCTTCAAAACGTCATCCACTTTGCTGACGGGTACAATATGAAGTCCCCGAATAACATTATCCGGAATATCAACCAGATCCTTAACATTATCTTCCGGGATCAATACCGTTTTGATTCCGCTCCTGAGAGCGGCCAATAATTTCTCTTTCAGGCCGCCGATGGGCAGAACACGCCCGCGAAGACTAATCTCCCCGGTCATCGCCACATCACGCTTGACGGATTTATTGGTTAAAACAGATACAATTGACGTAATCATACCGACACCGGCCGAAGGGCCGTCTTTTGGGGTTGCCCCCTCCGGTAGATGAATATGTATGTCTGTTTTATCAAATATTGACGGCTGAATACCAAATTCCATGGCACGCGAACGAACATAGCTCATGGCGGCCTGAATTGATTCCTGCATAACATCGCCCAATTTTCCGGTAATGGTAACCTTGCCTTTACCGGGTGATGTGATGGCTTCGATTTGCAATATAACGCCGCCAACCTCTGTCCATGCCAGCCCCGTTGTGACCCCGACCATATCCTTGTCTTCTAATTCGCCGTATTTAAAGCGTTTAACACCGGCATATTTTGCCAGATTTCTGCGGGTTACCTTTATCGAAGCGGTTTTTCCCAAGACAATTTCCTTAACGGCTTTACGCACCAGTTTTGCGATTTCCCGCTCAAGGTTTCTTACGCCGGCTTCCCTTGTGTAACAGCGGATGACCTCCATCAGGGCGCCATCAGAAATAGACCATTCCTCAGCCTTGAGGCCATGATCAGACATCTGTTTTGATATCAGATGCCGCTTGGCAATTTCGACTTTCTCGTCTTCTGTATAACCAGACAGGCTAATAACCTCCATCCGGTCCAAAAGCGGCTGCGGCATATTCAACGTATTGGCCGTTGTCACAAATAGCACGTTGGACAGATCGTAATCCACCTCCAGATAATGATCGTTGAACTTGTTATTTTGTTCCGGATCAAGAACCTCCAGCAATGCCGAGGAAGGATCCCCCCTAAAATCAGCGCCCATCTTGTCAATTTCATCCAGCAGGAACATAGGGTTGCTCGACCCCGCTTTTTTCATACTCTGGATAACTTTTCCCGGCATAGAGCCAATATAGGTCCGTCGATGACCTCTGATCTCGGCCTCATCACGAACGCCGCCGACCGAAAAGCGTACAAAATTCCGCCCCGTCGCCCGGGCAATGGATTTCCCGAGGGATGTTTTGCCCACGCCGGGGGGGCCAACCAGACAGAGAATCGGGCCTTTAATCTTTTTGGTTCTTTTTTGAACCGCAAGATATTCCAATATGCGCTCTTTGACTTTTTCCAGTCCAAAATGATCCTCATTGAGGATTTTTTCAGCCGCACTCAAGTCCAGTTTTGTCTTGCTGTTCTTATTCCAGGGAATTGACAATATCCAGTCAAGATAATTGCGCACCACGGTGGCTTCTGCGGACATCGGGCTCATGCTCTTAAGCTTCTTCAGCTCAGCCATGGCTTTTTCATTGGCTTCTTTGCTCAATTTGGTCGATTTAATTTTATCTTCCAGCTCGGTAACTTCATCCTTGGCTTCATCCCCATCACCCAATTCCTTCTGGATGGCTTTCATCTGTTCATTAAGATAATATTCGCGCTGGGTTTTTTCCATTTGGTTCTTCACGCGATGGCGGATTTTCTTTTCCACCTGCATAACACCAATTTCACCTTCCATGACGCTGTAAATTTTCTCAAGGCGAGACAAAAGGTCGGAGTTTTCCAAAAGTTCCTGTTTGGCGGCGATGGTCAGTGACAAATAGGACGCCACCACATCCGCCAGCTTTTCCGGGTCATCGATCTGGCTGACCGATGCCTGTACTTCAGAAGGTATCTTTTTATTGAATTTGATATATTGTTCAAACTGCTTGATGACAGACCTGACCAACCCTTGTAATTCTTTGGACTCTTCCACAACAGGCGTATCGATTTCGGCCTCGGCTTCAAAAAAATCTTCATTATCGAGGTAACGCGTGATGCGGGCCCGCGCGCCCCCTTCGACCAGAACCTTCACCGTGCCATCCGGCAGTTTTAAAAGCTGCATAACGCTGGCAATGGTGCCAACGTCAAAAATATCTTCGGGATCCGGATCATCATCATTGGCATCCCTTTGTGACACGAGCAGAATTTTCTTGTCATTGGCCATGACATTCTCAAGGGCCTTGACAGATTTCTCCCGCCCGACAAACAGCGGCACGATCATATGCGGAAAAACCACAATATCTCTTAAGGGAAGCACGGGGTATGTGATGCTCATTGGTTCGTTCGTCCATTCATTGACTGTTTGTTTTAAATTACTTCAATTTATTTGGGCATGACAGGCTAAAAATTCAAGGGGCCTATGCATAAAATATCACGCCCCTCTTTCATAGCAATTGCCTTCAAGCCCGAATACCCCGGCTGCCTACTGAATGAAAATAAAATCAGGCCCCGGCTATGGCGCCCGCTTCACCTTTTAAATTTTTACTATAGATATACAATGGCTGGGTTTTACCCTTAACCACATCTGCATTGACCATGACTTCTGCGACCCCTTCAAGGCCCGGCAGTTCGAACATGGTATCCAACAGAATATCTTCCATGATTGACCGCAGGCCCCGCGCGCCTGTTTTGCGAATAATCGCCTTTTTAGCGATCTCTGCCAAGGCATCATCCGTAAAGTTCAAATCAACGTCTTCCATGGAAAATAACCGCTGATATTGTTTGATCAAAGCATTTTTAGGCCGGCTGAGAATCTCTATGAGAGCGCCTTCATCCAAATCCATCAACGTGGCAAGAACAGGTAACCGGCCAACAAATTCTGGTATCAAGCCAAAATGAAGCAAATCGGCTGGCTCCAGATCTGACAGGATTTCCCCGACTTTACGATCATCATCGGGCGCAACATTGGCCCCGAATCCAATTGATTTTCCCTCCAGACGGTGGGCAATGATTTTATCCAGACCGGCGAAAGCGCCGCCGCAGATAAACAGAATATTTGTCGTATCAACCTGCAGGAATTCCTGCTGCGGGTGTTTGCGTCCGCCCTGCGGCGGCACGCTCGCCACGGTGCCTTCCATAATTTTAAGCAAGGCCTGCTGAACCCCCTCCCCGGATACATCGCGGGTAATAGACGGGTTGTCCGATTTACGGGTGATTTTATCCACCTCATCAATATAAACAATGCCGCGCTGGGCCTCTTCAACATTATATTCAGCGGCCTGAAGTAATTTTAGAATAATATTTTCAACATCTTCACCCACATAGCCGGCTTCGGTCAATGTGGTCGCATCCGCCATGGTAAAGGGCACATCCAATATGCGCGCCAAGGTCTGGGCAAGAAGCGTTTTGCCGCAGCCCGTCGGGCCGAGCAGCAGGATATTGGACTTGGCCAATTCCACATCATCCCCGCCCGTGGCATGTTGCAACCTTTTATAATGATTGTGAACCGCAACAGAAAGCACCTTTTTAGCCTGAGACTGACCTATGACATAATCATTCAAAACTTTAAGAATATCCGCAGGAGATGGCACCCCTTCACCGGATGTGGTCATTGATGTTTTATTCTCTTCACGGATAATATCCATGCAGAGCTCAACACATTCGTCGCAAATAAAGACCGTTGGCCCCGCTATAAGCTTTTTAACTTCATGTTGGCTTTTACCGCAGAAAGAGCAATAGAGCGTATTTTTGCTTTCGCCAGACTTAGATTTTGTCATAAGGTATCTATTCCTATAAGTTCCCTTAATTTTTCACTATGGTATGCTACTCCGACTAGACAGCAAACCTCAACGGATTTCTTGCCAGAACATCATATTTTTTAACCTGCCTGATAACATCGGTCAAAAAAACAGCCATTAAAGGCTTAATCCATTCACCTGAACATTCCAATATGAGCGCAAACCCATATTATTTTATCTCGGCAACTTTACCTGAGCTTATCAAAAAATTAGAAAATAATTGATTAACAAAAATGATTAATAACCGGAAAAATCAAGAAAAATCCGGAAAATCAGGATTATGTCTCTTTTTTAGCCGCATCGGGCCGTTTATCAAAGACTTCGTCAATCAGGCCAAATTTGATGGCTTCGGCTGGTGACATAAATGTGTCCCGCTCCAGAGCATCCTCGATAACGGAAAGTTTCTTGCCCGTATGTTTGACATAAATCTGATTTAAACGTTCCCGCAATGCCAGAATTTCCCGTGCCTGAATTTCAATGTCCGTGGCCTGCCCCTGCGCGCCGCCCGAAGGCTGATGCACCATAATACGTGAATTTGGCAGGGAATACCGCTGCCCCGGCTCACCGGCGGCCAAAAGCAGTGACCCCATAGAGCAGGCCTGCCCGATACAAATCGTGCTCACTTTATTACGAATATATTGCATGGTATCATATATACCCATACCCGCCGTCACGATTCCGCCGGGTGAGTTAATATAAAAAGCGATATCTTTTTTAGGGTTTTCTGCTTCCAGAAACAAAAACTGTGCCGTGATAAGGCCCGCCACCTGATCATTGACCTGTCCGGTCAGAAAAATAATATTTTCCTTCAGCAACCGGGAGAAAATATCAAAGGAACGCTCCCCGCGACTTGTTTGCTCCACAACCATGGGAACCAATGTATTCATATATGTATCACGCAGATCGCTCATATCAGCCTCTCTATAATAAATTTGATTTAGGGCATATTATGTGAATAGCCTCACCAAAATCTTAATTTTTTCCAGATTTTTTGAGTTTTTCTGGTGCCCTAATATTATTTTTCAGCTTTGGTTTTGTCTTTGGTTTTATCTTTCTGGGCAGCCGCCTTTTTAGGTTCTGCTTTCTTGGGGGCCGGTTTTTTAGCGTCAGCCTTTTTGGCGGTAACTTTTTTTGCCGTCTTTTTGGCCGCCTTTTTCTTGGCAGATTTTTTCTTTGCCGTTTTCTTTTGGGCCGCATCTGCAGAATCTTCTGCCTCAATGGCGGCGATCAATTCATCCCGAGAGACTTTCTTGTCCTTGACGTCGGCCAGCTCAACGATGAAATCCACCACTTTTTCTTCAAATAACGGGGCGCGAACCTGTGCCATGGCTTGCGGGTTTTTCTGATAGAATTCGAAGACTTCCTTTTCCTGGCCCGGATAGCGCTGCGCTTCCGTTGAAATCTGACGCGTTACTTCTTCCTGAGAAACCACAATTTCATTTTTCTGTCCAATTTCGGCTAACAACAGCCCAAGACGAACGCGGCGCTCCGCAATGGCCTGATATTCTTGCCTTACTTCATCATCGGGCTCTTCAATATCCTCCGGCTTGACTTCTGGATTACTCAGCAATTCTTCCCGGTGAATGTCCGTTTTCAGCTGCTGCCAGATTTGGTCAAATTCCAGAGAAACCATACTTTCCGGCACCTCAAAGGATACTTTTTCTGCCAACAGGTCAAGCAACGAACGCTTCATTTTTGTCCGCGCCAAGCCCTGATTTTCTTTCTCAACCTGCTCTTTCACCAACTTCTTTAATGCCGCAAGGTCCTCGAGGCCGAATTTTTTAGCCATTTCGTCATTGATTTCCACATCCGCTGGCACCTGCACTTCATGAATTTTCACTTCGAAGACAGCATTTTTACCGGCAAGATTTTCGGCTTGATAATCAGCCGGGAAAGAAACTTCGACATTCTTTTCGTCGCCGGCGCGCACGCCGATCAGCTGGCTTTCAAACCCCGGAATAAAACTGTTAGAGCCCAGTTCCAACTGGTGGGCTTCTGCCGCGCCGCCGTCGAAAGCCACGCCGTCTATTTTACCCAGAAAATCCATCAATACGGCATCACCGTCTTGAGCCTTGCGGGTTTTAGCTGCTTTTTTGAAATTCTTCTGCTGGGCAGAAATCCTGGTAATCGCTTCCATGACCTGAGCCTCATCGGCTTCGACAACCCAACGATCCAGTTTTAATTTTGACAGATCTGGAATGTCAAACTCCGGTGTCATTTCGACTTCGATGGAATATTCAAGGTCTTTGCCTTCATCGAAAGAAATGACTTCTATTTTGGGCTGCATGGCCGGACGAATATTTTTTTCAGCCAGAGCCTCCTGAGAGGTCGTGTTAATGGTTTCTTCCAACACTTGACCCAAAAGATTTTTGCCGTGTAATTTTTTGAGCAAGGATAGCGGCGCTTTGCCGGGACGGAAACCGGGCATTTTAATCTGGCCCTGAATTTTTTTCACTTCGGCGTCAATTTTTAGATCAATATCCTTTGCGGAGATGATCACTTTAAATCCGCGTTTCAAACCTTCTGAACTTGTTTCCGTTACCTGCATGTTTGCTCTGCTTTTTCTCTGTTTTTATCTGGGAGGCTAATTAGGCCCGATTACTGTTACGTATAATTTCCGGCATTATGTCCAGAAATATGGAAGATAACCTATATCTGTCTGCTCTTTCAAGCTTTCCAGATTGGTGCGGGTGGAGGGACTTGAACCCCCACGTCATAAGACACTAGAACCTAAATCTAGCGCGTCTACCAATTTCGCCACACCCGCATTATTTTCAATGATATGGTCGAATCTATATATATGTTGGCCTTTATAGACATTTAAATTTAAAATTCCACAGAAAAAAAAAGAAACAAAGAAAAAATGTAGAAAATTTTTCAATGCCGATAAAAGGCCGACAAAGCTATGGCTCAACCCTATTCACGCGCCATATTAAATCCCCAAGCCTTACGTCGTATTTATCTATAATCAAGCTTGTTTTCTGGCGAGACCCCTCAGAACTTCAGGAATTTTTCCTTCTATATCTTCCGAGATAAGGCCGGGCCCAAAAGCAGCGGCGGCGGCGGCATGTATCCAGACGGCCGCAGAGGCCGCAGAGAAACCATTCATACCCTGCGCCAAAAGCCCCAGACAGATACCGGCCAGAACATCCCCTGATCCGGCTGTGGCCAGTGTTGGCGGCGCATTTTCATTTATCACAGCGGGGCCATCGGGGGACGCAATGACCGTATCAGGGCCTTTTAATATAATAACGGCCCCTGCCCGTGCGGCGGCTTTTCGCGCCGATGATAATTTATTATATCCCTCATTTCGATGGCCAAGATCAGGAAAAAGGCGGGCGAATTCGCCGTCATGAGGCGTGAGTATCGGCGTGACCGTCGATGCCCTGATGGCTTTGAAAAATACCTCTGGCTGATCCTGAAAAACACTTAAGCCATCGGCATCAATCACACAATGGCGTCCTGACGCCAGGATTTCCAGCACATGAGAGCGGGTCTGTTCGTTCACGCCGCCCCCCGGCCCCACGCACCAGCTGTTCAAGCGGTCATCTTTCAGCAGATCATTGATATCACCTGAACCATCAAAAGGCTTGATCATCACAGCGGTCAGGCAGGAGGCATGGGACACAACAGCGTCATCGGGGCAGGCGATACTGACCAGTCCCGCACCAATTCTGAGGGCCGCGCGGGCCGCAAGGCGAGCGGCGCCGCCGTTGGCAGGGCCGCCGCTGATAACGACCCCGTGTCCGCGATCATATTTATGGGCGGCCTTTTTGGGAAAAGGAAAATCATCAAGCCATATTGCCGGGTCATTGCGGTAAATTTCCGGTTTGATCTCCTGCAGAGTTCGCGCCGGAATGCCAATATCTGCAACCTCAATAATGCCGCAATATTCCCGGCCCGGAAAAAGCAAATGCCCCGGTTTCTGCCTGAAAAATGTTACGGTAGAGGTCGCCCGGATTCCCATATTGCGTATTTGACCACTATTGCCCTCAACGCCGGACGGAATATCCACGGCAACCACCTTTGGGCCTGATCTGTTGATTTTTTCAATAAGATCCGCCGCCTGTCCCCCAATCGGGCGCGACAGGCCCGCCCCAAAAATGGCATCAACCACCAAGATATGATCTGTCATAACATCCGGCGTTAAGGGCGCTATCTTTGCGCCCTTTAATTTGACCCATTCATTGGCCATAAGCGCCGCATCACCAACAAGATCGCCCTGCTGCCCCATGAGGGCCACATCCACCGGCCATCCGGCCGCTTTTAAATGGCGTGCAATGACAAAACCA
>JALSHF010000113.1 GCA_026982375.1 Emcibacter sp.
TTAAGCGGCAAATGTCCTTTCGGCAATAACAAAGCCCCGGTCAACGGAAAAACCGGCAAGACATCTGGTAAACGCGCCAATTCAAACAAAGTTTATCTTCCTTAGGTTTACATCTCATATCCCTGACCTCAGGGGGGCAATCAGGAAAAAAGCAGGCTTGATAATTTCTTACGGATTTTTACCGTAAGGGGCTCCATAGGCCCGATGATTTCAAAGAATTTAACCAATTGCTTGCGGGCGCCATCCTCATTCCAGGACCGGTCACGCGCAACAATTTCCAGCAGCTGATCCGCCGCCGCCTCCTCTGCCCCCTTTGCCCATAAAATCAAGGCCAGATCGAACCGGGCCTGATGATTATTCTCATCTTCCTGAAGGGCGCGCTCCAGAACATCGGCATCGCCCAGATCAGACAACTGGCGAGCCATATCCAGCATTGCCAGCGCCGCCGTTATGGCCGCGTTATTCTCATGTTGCTTCGGGACAGTTTTTAAAATGGTTTCAGCATTTTCCAGATCCTCCATCTTAATCAGGGACTGGGCCAGCCCCGCGACGGCCGATGCATTATCAGGCTCTGCCTGCAATACCTCGGAATATAACCCGCCCGCAGCGGGATAATCTTCTGCGTCATACAATATGGCCGCCTGTTCGATCATCTGTTCAACCGGTGACGGCTGCATTTCAGGCGCAAAACGGGCGATAAATTGCTTAATCTCTGCTTCCGACTTAACGCCGGTAAAGGCGTCCACGGGCCGCTGTTCGGAAAAAACCACGACCGTTGGCACAGTCTGAATTTTCATTTGGGTGGCCAGCTGCTGATTCTTTTCAAAATCCATACGCACCATGTGAACCGCGCCGCCGGCCTGATTGATCACTTTTTCCAGAACCGGCGTCAGCTGCTTACAATTCTCGGACCAAGACGCGTAAAAACTGACCAATACCGGCACCGACATTGATTTTTCAATCACATCGGCCATGAAACTGGCCATGTCACCCTCTTTAATCAATGGGCCTGTATTTTGCGATTCATTTTGCGTCTCTGGCCCTGCTGCTGCGTTAGACGGACCGCCAAATTCCTGCATAAAATTTCCTTATTCTAAAAATGAGTTTTCATTATAACCTTAAATCACATATTATCAAAGAGAAGGACGTCGGAATATGCCGCGCGCCCAATGCTGCCCCCTCGATTCCCGAGCCTTGCAAATATTTAAACAAATCCCGCCTGTCTGCCCGTATAAATAACCCCGTCCTTTGCTTTCTGAGTCTCTTGTATGAATGGCATCTTTCCGCGCATTTTTAAAGAAAAACCGGCATAGAACAAGCAAATGATATTTTTTTCATATTACGCTTGATTTTGATAATGTAATAGCTATTATCCGCCGCACAGTCCCTGTTGTGGCTGTATATTTTTTTGGAGTGCGGGCGTAGCTCAGGGGTAGAGCGAAACCTTGCCAAGGTTTAGGTCGTCAGTTCGAATCTGATCGCCCGCTCCATTAAATTCTCTCAGATCTCCTGATATTGATGGCATAAGCTTTCTTGTTTGCTCAAGAAATTCTTCTGTATTATTCACCCCGATGAACGGCATATAAAGCATATGCCGCACCAAAATCAGCTGGATAAATATTTTTCCTGTATTTTGGCGATGACCGCATCGGCGGCCTGTTCGGCGGTTATGGTGCCGGTATGCAGGTGAAGATCGGCCCGTTCGGGCTGTTCATACGGGCTGTCATAGCCGGTGAAATTCTTGATTTCACCGCTCCGGGCCTTTTTATACAGGCCTTTGGGGTCGCGCTGCTCACAAATTTCGATGGGGGTATCGACGAAAACCTCGATAAATTCATGGGCCTCCATCATATCACGCACCATGCGGCGTTCCGCGCGGAAAGGCGAGATAAAGGCGGTCAGAACGATCAATCCCGCATCAATCATAAGCTTGGATACCTCACCCACGCGCCGGATATTTTCCACCCGGTCCGCATCCACAAAACCCAAATCCCGGTTCAGGCCATGACGCACATTATCACCGTCCAACAGATAGGTATGCTTGCCGAGGGCGTGCAGCTTCTTCTCCACCAGATTGGCGATGGTTGATTTGCCAGACGCGCTCAGGCCGGTAAACCACAGCACAACCGGCTTTTGACGCTTCTGCTCTGCGCGGGCTGTTTTGTCCACATCCACAGCCTGCCAATGCACGTTGGTCGCGCGGCGCAGGCCAAAATCAATCATGCCCGCCCCGACCGTCGCGTTGCTGATTTTATCAATAATAATAAAGGCCCCCATGGCGGTATTATCCCGATAAGCCTCAAAGGCAATGGCTTCATCAAGGCTGATATTACAGAGGCCAACCTCATTCAATTCTAAAGTTTTACCGGCTTCATGTTCCAGGCTATTAACATTCACTTTATGTTTTAAGGCTGAAATCTCGCCGGCGACGGTCTTGTTTGTGGTTTTAATCAGGTAAGGCCGCCCGGGCAACATCGGCTGTTCGCCCATCCAGATAATATGAGCCTGAAATTGATCCGTGGTTTCCGGCCGCTGATTAATTTCCGCGACCACATCCCCGCGTGAGACATCAATTTCATCTTCCAGTGTCAAGGTGACGGCCTGATCCGCCGATGCTTGATCCAGATTGCCGTCATAGGTGACGATGGACTTTACTTTGCTGGTTTTGCCGCCCGGCAGGACAATGATATCATCACCCGCTTTAACGATGCCCGATGAGATCGTGCCGGAAAAACCCCGAAAGTCCAGATTGGGCCGATTGACCCATTGAACCGGCATCCGAAACGGCTTTTCGGCCTTTTTTCTGGCAACATCGATCGTTTCAAGCACGGTCATAAATGCGGGGCCATCATGCCAGGGCATTTTATCACTGGGCGCCATGATATTTTCGCCCTTAAGCGCAGACATGGGCACGAAGGCTATGGTTGAGAAATCCAGATTTTCGGCAAATTCACGATATTGCGCCGCTATATCCTGAAAAACATCTTGTGAATAATCCATCAAATCCATTTTATTAATGGCCACCACCACATGACGAATGCCCAGCAGGTTAACAATAAAACTATGGCGGCGTGTCTGGGTTAAAATACCCTTGCGCGCATCAATAAGAATAACCGCGGCCTCTGCAGATGACGCGCCCGTCGCCATATTGCGGGTATATTGCTCATGACCCGGCGTATCCGCCACAATGAATTTACGCTTATCTGTGGTGAAAAACCGATAGGCCACATCAATGGTGATACCCTGTTCCCGCTCTGCCGCCAAGCCATCCACAAGCAGGGCAAAGTCAATATCGCCGCCCTGGGTGCCGACTTTCTTGCTGTCATTTTCAAGGCTGGCCATCTGATCTTCAAAAATCAATTTTGAGTCATATAGCAGGCGGCCAATCAGGGTTGATTTACCATCATCCACACTGCCGCAGGTGATAAACCGCAGGAAACTTTTATGTTCCTGATCATGGAGATAGCCTTCAATGTCGTGGGTAATCTGTTCGGACTGCTGTACTTCATAGGATTTTGTTGTCATTAGAAATAGCCCTCCTGTTTTTTCTGCTCCATGGAGGCATTGCTGTCCTTGTCGATGGCGCGGCCCTGACGTTCAGAGGTTTTGGTCAGCAGCATTTCCTGAATAATCTCAATCACAGTGGTCGCCGTGGATTCAACCGCGCCCGTTAAAGGATAACAACCAAGGGTTCTGAACCTGACCATTTTCATTTTCGGCACTTCACCGGGCTTCATGGGCATACGATCATCATCGACCATCACCAGCATGCCGTCACGTTCCACCACGGGGCGCTTTTTGGCCAGATATAACGGCACGATCGGGATATTCTCCTGATGAATATATTGCCAGATATCCAGCTCTGTCCAATTGGACAGCGGGAAAACCCGCATGCTTTCGCCTTTTTGAATGCGGTTATTATAAATATTCCACAGCTCTGGCCGTTGACTTTTGGGATCCCAGCGATGCTGGGCCGAGCGGAAGGAAAAAATCCGTTCTTTGGCGCGGGACTTTTCCTCATCCCTTCGCGCCCCGCCAAAGGCGGCATCAAAACCATATTTATCCAGTGCCTGTTTTAACCCCTGGGTTTTCATGACATCGGTATGCACGGCAGAGCCATGGCTGAAAGGCCCCATGCCCATATCCACCCCCTCTTGATTGATGTGGGTGATCAAGTCCAGCTGATGCTCCGCCGCAAATTTTTCGCGAAACTCAATCATCTCACGAAATTTCCATGTGGTATCCACATGCAGGATGGGAAAGGGGAGCTTGGAAGGATAAAAGGCCTTTAAAGCCAAATGCATCATCACACCGCTATCCTTGCCAATGGAATAGAGCATCACCGGATTTTCACAGGTTGCCGCAACCTCCCGCATGATGTGAATGGACTCCGCTTCAAGGCGTTGCAGATGGGCCAATTGAGTATGGCTGGTCATGATGTCAGGCGTCCTTCACAATTATTGGAGCAATTATCGGCTCGTTAGTGCTTGTAGAATATATTATATCTACAGACAAATCTGGAGAAATCAAGCTTTAACATGAAAAATAAGTTATTTATTTTATTTAACAATATTTATATGTATTAATATCATCGCGAGCTGTTTATCTTTTCTGATTTTACTTTAATTATTATTTTTGATCCCTATAGTTATCGTGAAAATTATAATCTCTGCACATCACAAGGAATGATCATGATCAAAAAAATATTCTTAGCCCTATCCGTAGTATTTATAGCCGCCCTGCCCGGTCAGGCTCATGAAGCGGCTAAAGAACATATCATTGACCTGAAAAAAGAAGCCGCTATTGGCAATATGACCAATGTGACCTCCCTGCATAAGTCAATTTTTATGACCGGACAGCCTGATGAGGCAACCTTGAATAGCCTGAAGGACCTGGGCTTTGACGTGGTGCTTAATATTCGGGCCGCCGATGAATTGGATTTCGACGAGCAGGCCATCGTGGAAGGCAACGGGCTTGCCTATTATAATATCCCGCTGTTAAAAGACGGCCAGATACAAGATGCCTCTGTCGCGGCCATTCATGCGGTGATTAAAGAAAATAAAGGCAAAAAAATACTGTTTCATTGTTCCAGCGGCAATCGCGCTGCCAGCTGGCTCGGGGCCCATCTGGTGCGCGCTATGAATTATGAGACTGAGGCCGCCATAGCCTATTCAAAGCAAGCGGGCATGACCAAGGAAAAGATGGAAACGATCCTGCGCAGCTATATCAGCAGCTTGAAAGAATAGCCTTACTTTGTAATATGGCGGGTGTCTTTGGAGAAGTGATCAAATTCTGCCTGCCAGTCGGAAGGGTGATTGGTAAGGCGCACCTCGACCGCTGTTACTTTATATTCCGGGCAATCGGTCGCCCAGTCGGCATTATCCGTCGTCACCACATTGACGCCGGTTGCCGGCATATGGAACGTGGTATAGACCACCCCCGGCTGCATACGGTCTGATATTTTTGCCCGAAGCGTCGTATCACCCATACGGCTTTGAATGTTGACCCAGTCGCCATCGCGAATATTCCGGTCCTCGGCATCCCTCACATCTATTTCCAGAATATCCTGATCATGCCAGATGTTATTTTCCGTCCGCCGCGTCTGCGCGCCCACGTTATATTGGCTCAAGATACGGCCCGTGGTCAGGATTAAAGGAAAACGGCGGGTGATTTTTTCCGTGGTGGGCACAAATTCAGTCACGACAAAATTACCCTTGCCGCGCACGAATTCGCCCACATGCATGATCGGCGTACCGTCCGGCGCCGCGTCATTACAGGGCCACTGAACGCTGCCCAATTCGTGAATTTTATCAAAACTCACCCCTGAAAATGTCGGGGTAAGCCGCGCAATTTCATCCATGATTTCAGCAGAGCTGTCATAAGACATGTCATAGCCCATGGCGCGGGCAAGGCGGCAGGTGATTTCCCATTCATCCATACCTGTTATGGGCGCCGCCGCCCTGTTGACCATACTGATCCGCCGCTCGGCATTGGTAAAGGTGCCATGCTTCTCCAGAAAGCTGGTTCCGGGCAGGAAAATATGGGCAAAACGGGCGGTTTCATTGAGGAATAAATCCTGCACGATCAGGCACTTAAGGTTTTTAAGAGCCGCTTCCACATGGTGGGTATTGGGGTCGCTTTGCGCCACATCTTCGCCCTGAATATACATGCCCCGGTAATGACCTGCGACCGCCTGATCAAACATGGCGGGGATTCTATATCCCGGCTCAGGATCAAGCGTGACCCCCCAATCCTTCTCAAAACTGCCGCGAATGGCATCATCGCCAACCGGACGATAGCCCGGCAATTCATGGGGGAAAGAGCCCATATCGCAAGAGCCTTGCACATTATTCTGCCCCCTCAGCGGATTAACGCCAACGCCTGAAAAGCCGATATTTCCCGTCAACATGGCAAGATTGGCCAAGCCCATCACGGCGGTCGAGCCTTGAGAATGTTCGGTCACGCCAAGGCCGTAAAATATGGCCGATTTTCCGTCATTGTCTTTTGACCCGCCAGAGGCATAAAGCCGGGCCGCCGCCCGCAGGTCATCGGCGGGAACGCCCGTGAAATTTGCCGTTTCTTCCGGTGAGTTTTTCGGATCCCTGATGAATTCACGCCATTGATTATAGGATGAGTCATCGCATCTCATCGCCACATAAGCCGCATCTTCAAGCCCCTCTTCTATAATCACATGGGCCAAAGCATTGATCACAGCCACATTATTTCCGGGCAATAACGCCAGATGATAGTCGGCCTTGACATGGGGGGATTTCACCAGATCAATGGCGCGGGGATCAATGACAATCAGGCGTGCGCCCGCCCTTAACCGCTTTTTCATCAGGCTGCCAAAAACCGGATGGGCATCCGTCGGGTTGGCCCCGATGACCAGGATCACATCAGCCGCCATCACACTGTCAAATGTCTGGGTCCCCGCAGAAGTACCCAAAGTGCGATTAAGGCCATATCCTGTCGGGCTGTGACATACCCGCGCGCAGGTATCAATATTATTATTGCCAAAGGCCGCCCGAACCAGTTTCTGAACCACATAGACTTCTTCGTTGGTGCAGCGCGACGAAGAAATGCCGCCAATGGATTTTTGGCCATATTTCTTTTGCGTGTCCAGCATGCGTTTCGCGGCATAGGAAATGGCCTCGTCCCAGCTGACCTCCTGCCATGGATCGGTGATATTTTCGCGGATCATGGGTTTGGTAATCCGATCCGGATGGAAGGCATATTCCCATGCAAAACGGCCCTTGACGCAGCTATGACCGTGGTTGGCCTGCCCGTCCTTCCACGGGGTCATGCGGATAACCTCATCCCCCTTCATTTCCGCTTTAAAGCCGCAACCAACGCCGCAATAGGCGCAAGTGGTCAGGACCGCGTGATCCGGCTTGCCGCCCTCAATGACATTTTTTTCCAGCAGACTGTCTGTTGGGCAGACCGACACGCAAGCGCCGCAGGAGACACAGTCACTGGCAAGAAAATTCTGCGTCCCCGCCTTGATCTGACTGTCAAATCCGCGCCCCGCCACTGTCAAGGCAAAGGTTCCCTGCACTTCTTCGCAGGCCCGCACGCATTTGGAACAGAGAATACATTTGCCCGGATCAAAGCTAAAATAAGGATTGCTGTCATCTATGATGGATTTGAGGTGATTATGGCCTTGCGTGCCATACCGGCTTTCCTGAATATCCAGCAATTTTGCCAGATCATGGAGCGGCGTATTTTCTTCGGGATGATCAGACAGATAAAGTTCCATTACCCCGCGCCGAAGTTTCGTCAAATGAGCGGACTGGGTGGTGACTTTCATACCGTCCTCGGCAGGCGTCGTGCAGGACGCGGGCGCGCCTTTTCTGCCATCTATTTCCACCAGACACAGCCGGCAGGAGCCAAAGCTTTCCAGACAATCCGAAGCGCAGAGGCTGGGGATATCTGTGTCCAGCTCCGCCGCCGCGCGCATGACACTTGTGCCGCACGCCACCGTGACAGGCCTGCCGTCAACCTCCAATGTGACGGATGTATCCGAGATGACTTTCGGTGTCCCGAAATCCTTTTCAATGATCATTTCCCATCCCCAATTTTAAAGTCTGCTTTGAAGTCATTCGGCCAATGTTTCAGGGCGCTTAAGACGGGAATTGGCGTCATGCCGCCCATGGCGCATAATGATCCGGTCTCCATCACCTCGCATAGATCTTTCATCAAGTTCAGGTTATCTTCGCGGTTTTCACCCGCCTGAATTTTAGCCATCAATTCCGCGCCGCGAACGGCACCAATACGGCAGGGCGTGCATTTGCCGCAGCTCTCCACGGCGCAGAATTCAAAGGCGAATTTTGCCTGCTGCGCCATATCCGCCGTATGATCAAATACCACAATCCCGCCGTGGCCCATCACCGCGCCAGCCTCTGAAAATGCCTCGTAATCCATTGGCAAATCAAGATCATCTTCCGATAAATAAGCCCCGAGCGGCCCGCCGACCTGCACCGCCTTTAACGGCAGATCGCTATGGGTGCCGCCGCCATAATCCGCAACCAATTCCCGCAAACTGATCCCGAATGCCTTTTCCACCAGGCCGCCGCGCTTAATATTCCCGGCCAGTTGAAAGGCGATGGTACCGCGAGAACGGCCCATACCGAAATCCTGATAATAATCCGCGCCGCGTGCCATGATGATCGGCACGCTGGCCAATGACAAAACATTATTGACCACGGTGGGCTGCCCGAATAATCCCTCGATGGCGGGCAGGGGCGGCTTTGCCCTCACCATGCCGCGCTTGCCTTCCAGACTTTCCAGCATGGCGGTTTCTTCGCCGCAAACATACGATCCTGCCCCCATACGGATTTCAATGTCAAAATCCTTGCCCGACCCCTGGATATTTTTGCCAAGCCAGCCCTGACTGCGGGCATTCACCAGAGCCTCCCCCAATATTTCTTTACAGAGCGGATATTCCGACCGCAGATAGATATAGCCTTCATTGGCGCCAACCGCGAGGCCCGCAATGATCATGCCTTCGATCAATGAATAGGGATCGCCTTCCATCAAAATCCGGTCGGCAAAAGTGCCGCTGTCGCCCTCGTCCGCATTGCAGCAGATATATTTCTGATCGGCAGGGGTAGTCAAAACCGTATGCCACTTGATGCCGGTGGGAAAGGCCGCCCCGCCGCGTCCGCGCAGGCCGCTTTGCGTCACCTGATCAACGATCTGCTGCGCCGTCATCTTAAGCGCAACGCCAAGGCCGGCAAAACCGCCGCTGGCCTGATAATCATCCAGAGACAACGCATCAATCAAACCGCAGCGGGCAAAGGTCAATCTGTCCTGATTTTTCAGGTAAGGGATTTCGGTGGTTAATCCCTGACATAAAGCATGATCACCGCCCGCCAGAAACCCGGCGTCAAATAATCCCGCCGCATCACTTGAGGACACATTGCCATAAGCAATCCGGCCGCGCGCCGTCACAACCTCCACAAGCGGTTCCAGCCAGCTCATGCCCCATGAGCCATTGCGAATAATCTCGATATCATGGCCGCGCGATGCGGCCTCCTTCATGAGAGCAAGGACAAGTTCATCGGCACCCATTGACAGGGCTGTGGTTTCCAGCGGCACATATAGGGTCACAAGGTCGGTCATAACGCCGCCTTTTTCAGCAAGCTGTCAAAACGCGCCTCACTCATGCGGCCATAGGGTTTTCCATCCATGGTGATATTTGGCGATACGCCGCAATTTCCCAGACAATAAACGGCTTCCAACGTGAATTGCCCATCAGGGCTGGTCTGGCCCAACGTGATACCAAGCTGATTTTGCGCATAATTTGTCAAGGCGCGGCTGCCCAGTGCCTGACAGGCCTCCGCCTGACATATCTGGATCACATGTTGGCCTTTGGGCGCGGACGTGAAGTCATGATAAAAGCTTTTAACGCCGTAAACTTCGGCTTCGGATAGATTAAACCCCTCCGCAAGCAGGGCATGACTTTCCGCCGGAATAAACCCGAAAGCCTGCTGAAGGCCGTGCAAAGCCTCCATCAAACCACCCTTAAGAGATGCGCATTGCGCGATGATCTGAAGCGCTTCCCCCTGATCCCAGCTTACTTTAGGATTCTGGGATTTTTCAAGTTGGGGGGTATCTCCCCTTTTATCCGGCATATATCCTCTTTCCCATTACGCAACCCGTGAAACTTCGAGCTTAAACATAATACGGGAACAGGGGGCATACAATTTAATTTTCTATTTTAATAATTCTGGTTTAATGATTCTGGTTTAATGATTGCTGGCTCCCGAAATGCCAATGCCCGTTTCAGAACGCACCAGCTGTTCATCAAACAGCGCCTTTTCTTTCTCTGCCTGCGCGCTTTTATCCAGCAGGGAGAAAACCCAGATGGCGATAAAGGCCAGCGGCATGGAATAGAAAGTCGGATAGAACTGCGGGAAGATCGGCTCGGCATTGCCAAGGACAGACACCCAGACGCCGGGGCCGAGGATAATCAGCCCAATGGATAATATCAACCCGACAACGCCGCCCGCGATGGCGCCTCTGGTGGTCATATTTGACCAATATATGGACATGATCAGGATCGGGAAGTTGACGCTCGCCGCAACGGCCAATGCCATTGACGCCACAAAGGCCACATTCTGATGCTCAAAAGCGATGCCCAATACCACCGCAATACCGCCAAGGGCAAAGGTGGCTATGCGCGATATTTTAATTTCCTCCGCGCTGCTGACCGTCCCCTTTTTGAAGGTTTTGGAATAAAGATCATGGGCAATGGTCGCCGCCCCGGCCAATGTAAGTCCGGCCACAACCGCAAGGATGGTCGCAAAAGCCACCGCAGACATAAAGCCAAGCATAAAATCACCGCCCATATATTGGGTCAGATGCAGGGCCACCATATTACCGCCGCCCAGAATATTACCCGCCGCATCATGATAATCAGGATTATTCATCACAAAAGTCACCGCCCCGAAACCGATGATAATGATCAGAATATAAAAATACCCCATCAGCGTTGTCGCGACAAAAACAGATTTTCGGGCATCCTTGGCATCTTTAACCGTAAAAAGCCGCATCAATATATGCGGCAGGCCCATGATACCGAACATCATGGTCAGGGCAATGGAGATAATCGCAATGGGATCTTTCAGCCATAAACCGGGGCCGAGAATGGCCGCGCCCTTTGGGTGAATATCCACCGCACTGGACAATATCGCCTCCACATTGAAATTAAAGCTTTTCATCACCATGAAGGCAATGAACGTGCCGCCAATCAATAATAATACAGCCTTGATCAATTGCACCCATGTGGTCGCCAGCATGCCGCCAAAACTGACATAACAGATCATCAGAAAGCTGACCAATATCACCGCATAAACATAATCCAGACCAAATAAAAGCTGAATCAATTTACCGGCACCGACCATCTGCGCGATCAGATAAAAAATAACCACCGACAAAGAGCCAATGGCAGAAATGATCCGGATAGGTTTTTTATCCAAACGATAAGACACCACATCAATGAAGGTATAGCTGCCCAGATTACGTATGCGTTCCGCCATCATAAATAAAATCACCGGCCATGCCGCCATGACCCCGACTGCTAAAATCATGGCATCAAAGCCAAAACCATATATGGCACCGGTGATCCCAAGGAATGTCGCCGCCGACATAAAGTCCCCCGCAATGGCTGTGCCGTTCTGCCACGGCGTAATGCCGCCGCCCGCCGCATAAAAATCATCTTTGGTTTTGGTCTTGCTCGCCGCCCACCATGTGATGCCCAAGGTCGCCAGAACAAAGATCAGAAACATTATGATCGCAGAAATATTGAGCGGCTGTTTGACCACCGCGCCCGAAATATCGCCGCCCGCAGCATGGGCCGCACCAAAAAGAGATAAAGTCAGGAGAACAGACCCCAAAAATAATTTTATCATTTTACCCATCAAATTACCCATCATATTATTCATCAACTTACTCATGGCCAAGCTCTTTGCGTAATTCTCCGCTCAGCACATCAAAATACCGATTGGCCCACCAGGTATAAATTCCCGAGCAAACCATCCCGCTGATAATCACCAGAACGCCGATAACAATGCCGTATGTCATGCTGCCACCGCCAAAGGATTGCGACATAAAGCCCGGCGCAAAAGACATGCCCAGCACATAAACAGCATAGCCAACCGCAATGATCAGGCTGAAAACCAGACCGAATCTGTTTCGCGCGCGGGTAAGCTCTTTGAATTTAGGATGATTGAGGCATTTTTCAGTTTCCGTTGGCGACATTTTATTTCCCATTATTTTTGTTTGACCCCTCTTTGTAATTCCGGATGGTTTTGGGGTCATATTTTATAAAAATGTGATATATTAAAGGCCCGATTTCAAAAGCAGTGTTACATATTTAATATGCTCTTTCAACCGGGCCTTCATTTCAGGTTCCAACAAAATCAGAATGTATATGTCCCTGTAAAACCATATGTTCTCGGCGCACCAAACAAGGCGAAAGCAATACGGCTGCCGCGCTGTGAGAAGACATGGGTTCGATATTCCTTATCGGCTATATTCTTGATCCAGCCGGCCAGTTCCCATTTGCCATCCGGTGAATTCCACGCCAAACGGCCATCCCATAAATCATAGGCCGGAATCGTCGTAATATCGTTATTGTTGGGATCATAATAGGTCAAGGACTGATAACGGTAATTGACCTTGGCCGACAGGGAACTGCCATCTTCCAGCTCATGGGTATATTTACCATACAGGCTGAGGCTGTGTTCCGGGGATTGCCGCATGATATTTCCAGAGAAATCCGCAGAACCGTCAATGCCCGGTGATCCGGCATATTCGGTATATTTGGCATCAAGATAGGCGTAGCTTCCGCCCATCTCGAGGCCTTCGGTGAGAAGGAATGTGAATTCAGTTTCAATACCTTTTATTTCTGCTTTACCGGCATTTTCGGTGATAAACTGACCAAAGTCATCTACCCCCGGCTGAAAAAAGCGGGTCACTTGCAGATTATTATAATCCGTATAGAAGGCAGCAATATTCACCCGCGCCCGATTATCCCAGAACTGTGTTTTCACCCCAACTTCAAAATTGGTGGCTTTTTCGGAATCAAAGGGTGTGGTTGCCCGCGCCGCCGTTGACGCTGATCCGGTGAAACCACCGCTTTTAAAACCTGTGGAGATGCTGCCATAAAGCATGGCGTCCTCTGTGACCTGATAGTCGGCGACCACGCGCCATGACACGTTGCTCCACCGCTCACTGGCCCCGACTTCTGCAAAATTGGTCAGCAAAAGCCCAATTCCCTGATGCACCACAGCTTCCGCTGTCATGTCTTTTTTCTCTGTGGAATAACGCATGCCCGCGCGGATGGTAAGATCTTCCGAAACCTCATAAGACCCATCAGCATAGAGCGCGAATGTATCCGATACATTGGTTTGGAAAGAGGACATATCGCTGGCAAAATTTTCCCCGCCAATCTCCAGTCCTATTGAGGGAAAATAATAATTTTCCACCCGGTCGGTTTCTTCACGGCTGTAAAAGGCCCCCACAACCCAATTCAAGGCCGACTCCCCATTGGAGACCGCCCGAAATTCCTGTGTCAGCTGTTTGGTATTTTCAATCGCCGCATCACTCACATCAAAGGCAAAACCAGATGAGGCGGGCGCGAAGAAATTGGCTCCGGAAACATTCAAAGCCACAAAGGCCGTTGATGCCGGCAGGCCTTCTGAATCTTCGAGCCAGTCAAATGTGCTTTTCCGGTAAGCTGAAATAGACGAAAATGTTCCCCATGCCTGATCCCAGTTAACCTTTAGGGAATAACCCTGGACTGTCCGATCTGTATAGCCCTCTATATCATTAAGAGAATCAAAAGGTGACCCGCCGCCGCCCAGGGCATTATTAACCGCAATCGGGTTTGAGGCATTATCGCCGCCATGAAAACCAACGGCGCTTCCCACCGGCTCGCGGTTGCTGTCCCCCATATTATCATCGGCGCCATCGGCTGAAAAAATCACCTCAAGATCTTCGCTTGGTGTCCAGCGTAACACGCCGCGATAGGCAAAAGTTTCCCCGCCGCCAAGCTGTTTGCCAAACAGGTCCGAACCGACCAGAACATTTGTGTAATAACCGTTAAATTCCCGGCGGCTGAAAGACAGCTTGCCGAAGAGATTTTCTGCGATCTTGCCACTGAGCATACCGGCGGTATCAAAGCGACCATAATCACCCACCGTCTGACGGAAACGGATCTTGGTCTCTTCGTCCGGCGTTGTCGTGACAAAATTTATCGATCCGCCAATGGAGTTTTTACCATATAAAGTGCCTTGCGGTCCACGCAGAACCTCAACCCGTTCCAGATCAAAAATATCAAATACCTGCGCCGTTCTGGCCGCAATATAAACATCGTCCACACTGACAACAACGCTGTCACTGGCCGATGCGCCATCTTCTTTTGTACCAATCCCGCGAATGGCAATTTCAGGCTGCCCAACGCTAAAGGCCGCGAAGGTCATGCCGGGGGTGCGGTTACCGATATCCTGCAAGTTGGCAATATCATCTTCCCGCAGCAAATCACCCGAAAAAGCGGTAATGGCAATGGGAGCCTGCTGAAGATTCTCAGCTCTTTTCTGGGCGGTCACAATAATTTCGTCAATAGAGAAGCCACTCTCTTCATCCTCCGCAGCACTGGCCATCAGAGGCCCCGCCGTTAACCCAAGTGCCAGAATCGATGTCGTCGCATAAAACCATGTTTTCACAGTCGTCTCCTATATCTATATTTTTTATCAAAGATTATGATTTCTCGCAGCTGTTCCCTATTCATCAGCTGCGATACCCTATTCAACGACAGGCAGAGAAAATCCCTCAGTTTTTTTTAATCTTTTGTTAACTTTTGAAAAAATATCAGAAATTCAAGGTGAGCGTCAGGCCATAGGTGCGCGGTGTGCCAAACAGGGCATAATCGTTACCGCCCAGCACATAAAGATGGGAAATATATTCTTTATCCAGAAGATTTTTCGCCCAGAGCGTGGCTTCCCAAAGGTTATCAGAAGATTCATAAGCGATGGAAGCATCCACCAGATCGAATGCCGGCTGGATTGTCACGCTGTTGTCCGGCTCGCGAAAGCTCATGCCCTGATAACGATAATCGGCGCGAAACCTGAGCCGGCCCCGTTGAAATTCCCGCTCATAAAAAAAAGCCAGATAGAGCGAATGCCGGGGGGCCTGCCGCAGGCGATTGCCGGTAAAATCCCGGCCCGATAAATCATTAAACTGATTATAGGTCGCATCCAGAAACGCGTAAGAACCGAAAAACTCGATTTCTTTGGTGGGCTTGAAGGTAAATTCAAGCTCAAGCCCGCGCAGTCTGGCCGAAGCGGCATTGCTGGTCTGGAAAACCCCGAAATTTCCCTCTGTCTTGAATTGCACCACCTGTAAATCACGGTAATCAGAATAGAACCCCACCAGATTCACGCGAATCCTGTCCTCAAACCATTGGGACTTGACCCCAAGTTCAAAATTCCAGACCGATTCCGGGTCGATGGTACGTCTGGCCAGATCCAGTGTGGCCGGTGCCCCTTGAAAACCGCCGCTTTTATAGCCGCGCGACAGGCTGCCATACAGCATCATATCATCGCTATGTTGCCATGATAAAACAAAATTTGGCGAGAAATCCGTCCAGGCCCCCTCATTACGAAGGCTGAAATCCTCCAGCAATATGGTGCGGTCCCCATTGGTGATATTCTGCTGATCCATTTTTTTGGTTTCATGGGTCAGCCGCGCCCCCGCCGTAAAATTTATACCGTCCGCAAGACTGTATGTGGCCTCTCCAAAGGCGGCATAGCTGTTGGTTTTATTGTCCTGATCTGTGGTCGAGATTAAATTTGGGAAGGTGAAATTCTCAATACGGTGCGTATGTTCAAAAAGATAATAAAATCCCGCCACATATTTCAAGGCCGCTTCATCAGGAGAAATCCAGCGAAATTCCTGAGAGAATTGTGAATGCCGCTCATTCACATTGGAGTTTACCTTCTGGTTGGTCAGCGATGACGGCAGGCCTGTGGAATCCTCCAGCCAGGAGAAATCTGTTTTGCGAAAAGCCGTGATGGACAAGATCTTGCCGTAACCCCCTTCCTGACTGATCCGGCTGCTAAGGCCCCATATGGTGCGGTCTGTGAAACCACGATCGCTGTTGATGGCATTTCTGGCATTGCCGCCCAGACTTGCCAGAATATCCGTTGGCAGGGCTGTTGCCCCGCTAGGCAGGCCGTCCGGCCCCAGCAGGCGCACCGGTACCCGCCCGACCACGGGGATACGGCCCGTGCTTTCCAGGTCATCCCGGCTGTAGTCGCTGTTGATATCCATGCGCAAATTCTCGCCCGGTTTGAACAACAGCTTGCCGCGCGCAGACCATGTATTTTCGTCATTCTGCTTGATATCCGGCAAAAATATATTTTCCTGCCAGCCCTTTCTTTTACGGGAATGAAGCGACAGCCGGGCCAACAGCTTATCTTTCATCACCGGGCCGCTGATCACACCCCGGATATCTACCCGGTTATAATTGCCAAAGGTGGCTTCCATTTCACCGGATAATTCTTCTGTGGGATTCTTGCTTGTGACATTGATGGCGCCGCCAATGGCATTCTTGCCGTATAATGTGCCTTGCGGGCCGCGTATGACTTCGATCTGTTCCAGATCATAGAAATTCATATTAATACTGGTGATCCGCCCCACATAAACATCATCAATAAACATCACGATGGAATTATCCAACGCGGCCCCGTCGTCATTTGATCCCACCCCGCGCATATGAATGGTTGGCTGCCCTATGCTGAAGCTGGACACGGTCAGGCCCGGCACACGCGTCCCCACATCCTCAATATCATGAATGCGGGCCTCGCGGATGAAAGGCGGCTTGATCACGGTAACGGCCACAGGAACTTTTTGCATATTGCTGCGCCGGCGCAGTGACGTGACAACCACTTCATCTATGGGGCTGATATAGTCTTCTTCCACAAGCTGATCACCGCCTTCATGACCCTGCGGGCGGGGAGAGGATATTTCAGAATCAAGCTCTTGAAACAAATCGGGCGAGATGGAAATGGTTTTCTTGTTGATATATTTAAAGCCAAGCCGCGTGCCATCAAGAAGGATGCTCAAAGCCTCTTTCGGATACATCTTTCCTGTGAGGGGCCTGGATATTTTTTCATCGGTATCTTTCTTTCGCACCAGCAGAGACATATTGGCCTGCGCACCAAAATCCAGCAAGGCGGTCGACAAAGACTGGGCCTCAATGTTAAAATCTTTTTTAACTTCTCTCAATAAGCTCGCCGATTGACCATAAGAGGACAGGCCAAATAACAGAACAAACGAAAAGATCAGACGGCAGATCAAAAGCTTCCATGAAACATCTTTTAAGATATTTTGCCGGTCAGCACTGAAGACAGAAAAAACATCGACAAAAACTTGTCGCATTTCCCGGACATCCTCCCATAAGGTTTTTTTATATTCATACAGCTTTATTATAGCCCGCAAAGCTTATTGCAGGCTGTTTATTTGTACCATATTATTATTTGTTGGGATAGAGGGTGATAAGATTCCTGGAAATCGTGCGTGCCTTTACATTAAACGTCGTCTCCAGCGCTTTTAATGTTGCCGCGCGGTCGGCTATTTTCAAAATAGCCACGACCTCGATATCCCTCAGGGCCGGATCGCCAATACGAATTTCCACATCATAATAACGATTAATATCCTCAACCAAAGCCGCGAAACTTTCCCCGTTGTATATAAGTTTCCTGTCGCGCCAGGCAAGCACCGCATGGCTATCTACCGCGATGGCTTCGTTATCAACCGCGTCATTGCCAAGGCTGAATTTTTGGTCCGTGGTCAAAGTGGCGTCAAGGGGTATTGCGGCATAATCATCCGTCATACGGCCATGATCCATGACCCCGACAGAACCTTCCAATACAGTCACCTCACTGTGAAAATCTTTTTGACGGATGTTGAATTTAGTCCCCAGTACCCGCACAAGGCCGCCCGTTGTTTCAACAAAGAATGGCCGATCCTTATCTTTGGCCACCTCAAAGAAAACTTCTCCGCGCTTCAGGTAAACAACCCGCTTATCTTTCTGAAGATCAACGCGGACTTCTGAATTTGTATTCAGGACAAGATGCGAGCCGTCATCCAGAACCACATCGGCCAGCTCACCAATCTCTGTTGAATGGCTGTCCATCCAGATATTATGCCCCCATTGACCATAGCTCACAATACTTACGACGAGAAAAGCGACAGACGCGGCGATCATTGCGGGAAACCATAGTTGTTTATGGGGTTTTTGAGGCGTTTTATGTATTTTTTTCTGTATTTTATGATCCGCCAATGACGTGACAGAGGCGTTATCCCGCGCGGGGCTTGCCATAGCAGGAAGCTCATCCCACAGCCCGCCTATTTCCCCATA
>JALSHF010000114.1 GCA_026982375.1 Emcibacter sp.
CATTCATGAGAAACACAATGAAGAATACGGCTGACAAAAATAATTGCCGCTCATCAATATTGATCTTTTCCATAGCGGCCAAATGACTCGCAATATTAAGTCCCGCAAAAAGCATCAGCAGAACAGGCAAAAAATAATTTCGTTTATTCTCTACCTTGATCAGCGCCCTGACAATCCCGGCAATAGCCAGCGGCAGGAATATACCGTCCACAATAACGGGCAGCCAAATTGGCAGCATAGCGCTAAAGAATACGACCAGTCTGCCCAATAGCCATATCAACATCAATGCCGCAAGAGCCCGCCCCGTAGGGGTCGGCTGCCCCGTCCAATTGGGCACCGCCGTATATAAAAAGCCAATGATTACGGCGGCAACCATGCCAAATATCATCTCATGCTGGTGCCAGCCCGCAGGCGAAAAATGAGACGGCAAATACGACGCATGTCCCGTCACCAACAACAGCCAGTAACCCAGAGAGAAAATAGCAGAAAGGGCCGCCAGCGGGAAAAACACCCGATATCCAGCAGAGAATAAAATTGTTTTTTGCGATTCCGGATTGATCATATGATAATAGTCCGACTTTTATTGAGCGGCTTCAAGGGAATTATGACAATCATCAAAAATTATAATTGATTGTGACGCCAAATTGGCGGCTTTTAGGCAATGTCACCAAAAAGGCACGGGGCATAAAAGGGGATGAGGCATCAAAAAATCTTGTCACATCTGCCGGCGTATCATCATTAAACAGATTTTTGACAAATCCTGTCACGCTCACATCCTGCCATTCAATACCTATGTGAAGATTGACCTTTGTCGTCGCGCCAATTATTGCCAGATTATGAACCTGTACGAAACGGCTGGACTTATAATTCACATCGCCGCGCAGGAAAAAATCCATCCGGTCATTGATCGGCGTGACATAACGTGATGACAGGTTAAAGCTGTGCTTTGGCGCGCGCGGCGTGCGGTTTCCCGCGACAGAAGCCTCTCCCGTAAGAGCCGCATGGGTTTCATCCTCAAATTTTTTAAATTCACCGTTAGCATAGCCATAGCTTGCAGAAATGCTCAATTGGTCATTGGGGTTTGCTTGAATTTCTGCTTCAAAGCCCCAGACCTCTGTTTTGCCGGCATTATGAATCAAAGGCCGCGCGCGGCGGTGACCAATCACCGGAAAGGATGTAGAGAGCTGCTGTTCCGTCCAATCAATGAAAAATCCCGCGAGATTGATATATATTTTACCGTCCAGCCAGCTTGTTTTGGCGCCGACCTCATAATTCCAAACCCGCTCTTCCGCATAGGTCAGGTAATTTGCAAGCCTGATACGCTCTGATTCCGGCACGGCGGTACCATATAAATCCTCGTTAAATCCCCCCGGCTTTGTGCCCTTTGCCACTGTCATATAAACGCGGGCCTGAGGTGAGATTTTAAATTTAAGGGCAAAACGCGGAGTGAAGCTTTTGAATATATTCGATTGAGTGCCAGCGTCAGTCCCAATAGATATCTTATCCCAATTTCTGCGCATCTCTATCGTGGCCGTTAATTTTTCAGACACATCCAATTCTACCGAGGCAAAAACAGCATAATTATCTACTTTTGCCACAGGGGATATACTGGTCGATGGCCGCACAGAAAACGGGGTTGACAGGCTGTCATTGATTTCCTCGTGATAATAATATCCACCCAACAACCAACGGAACGAACCACCATCATTGGAATTGATCCTGATCTCCTGCGAAAGGCTTTCAATGTCAGTATCCGACATGATATGAAATGCACCGCCCAAAGCTGCAATGGGCAAAAAGTCACTATCCCTTTGGTCGGTCAACTGATCCTTGCTATATGATGACAGAGAAGAAATTCGATAATCTTCAACTTCCCAATCCATGATCAGACTGGTACGAAAAATTTCCCGCTCAAGTCCCGGGTCTTCAAATACATCCTGATTAAGAGCAACGGACTTCGGAGATATTATCTCACCGCAATAATATTGCGTTGTGTCCAGAAAACAGTTATTTTCCGAGGCGGGCTGGAGGGCATTTGCGGCAAGACCATCATCATCCTTTTGATAATATATCCTGAGGTAAGCCCCAAAATTATCACTGGGATACAGGGTCAGCCCGCCCGAGATACTCTGGCTTTCTTCCTGACCAACCATGCCGCCGCCCGGGCCGGTATTTTCATATTCCCCGCCGTAACTATAATGCCGCAAAGATAACGATAAACCAGCCTTATCCTCAATAAGCGGGCCTGAGACATGGCCGGTTAAACGGAATTCATCATGACTTGCCGCCGTCGCAGAAACTTGCCCCGCCCAAATATCGCCCGGGCGTTTGGTAATGTAATTGATTGCCCCGGATAATGTTGCCCGGCCATATAATGCGCTTCCTGGCCCTTTGATAATTTCCACTCTTTCCAAATCAAAAAGCGCCGTAGAGGCAATGCCGCCCGGCACATAAATACCATCCACAAAAAAACCTGCATTAGCCGCGCCAAGAATATTTGACATCCCCCGGATTACGGGACGCTGCAGGTTATTTCGACCAAAACCCTCATCATAAGAAAAATTTGACGTAAAGGCAGCCACATCCTTAAGGCCCATTAAAGATTTTTCCGTAATCATTGCAGAGGATAATATGCCAACTGTCGCCGGAACATCTATGATATTTTCAATGCGTTTTCGGGAATAGACAATGATTTCGTCCATCGGCACACCCCGTTCGGTGAAGGCTGTTTCTTCATAGGCATTAACCTGAAATACAGGCAACATCACCATCAACCCGCATAGATTGAACCGTAATATTTCCTTCAAAATACCCCCTCCTCTATTTGAGCAATGGACATATGGCAG
>JALSHF010000115.1 GCA_026982375.1 Emcibacter sp.
ATGCAGCTTCCCTTCATGGGCACGGTGGCGAGCGAGGATTTTTATACCGGCACGGCGGCGGCGCTTGCGGGCGGCACCACCATGATCATTGATTTTGTCATCCCAAACCCCGGGCAATCTTTGATGGAAGCCTATCAAATCTGGCGCGGCTGGGCCGAAAAATCCTGCGCGGATTACAGTTTTCATGTGGCGGTAACATGGTGGGATGACAGCGTTCATGCGGATATGGCGCAGCTCGTCACAGAAGAAGGCGTCAATAGTTTCAAGCATTTCATGGCCTATAAAAATGCGATCATGGCCGAAGACGAGGTTTTATATAACAGCTTTTCCCGCGCCCTGGACCTTGGGGCCATGCCGACCGTTCATGCGGAAAATGGTGAAATGGTGTTTCAGTTACAGAAAAAACTGCTTGAAATGGGCATGACCGGCCCGGAGGCCCACCCCCTGTCCCGCCCGCCAGCGGCAGAGGGCGAAGCCGCCAACCGCGCCATACGTCTGGCAGAAGTCATCGGCGTGCCGCTGTATCTTGTCCATGTTTCCACGCAGGATGCCCTTGACGAAATCAGCAAGGCGCGCGCCAAAGGCCAGCGGGTTTACGGCGAAGCACTGGCCGGTCATTTATTAATTGATGACAGCATTTACCGTCATCCTGATTTTGAGGTGGCCGCAGCCCACGTGATGTCACCGCCTTTTCGCAGTAAAGAACATCAGGCCGCCTTATGGCAGGGGCTTCAATCGGGCAATCTTCAAACCACGGCCACCGACCATTGTTGTTTCTGCGCCGACCAGAAGGCCGCTGGCAAGGATGATTTTACATTGATCCCAAATGGCACCGCCGGGGTTGAAGATCGCCTGACGGTTTTATGGACAAACGGGGTTGCGACGGGCAAATTGACCATGGAAGAATTTGTGGCCGTCACCAGCACAAATTCCGCAAAGATATTTAATATCTATCCACAAAAAGGCGTGATCCGCGCCGGCGCGGATGCCGATATTGTGGTCTGGGACCCTGTGGCAAGCAAAGTCATTTCGGCCAAAACCCATAAACAGAATATTGATTTCAATATTTTTGAAGGCATGAAGGTAACCGGCCTTGCGTCCCATACCATCAGCGCCGGGCAATTGCGTTATAAAAACGGCGAACTGATGACCCGCCCCGGCACCGGCTCATACATCAAACGCCCCGCCTTCCAACCCATGTTTCACGCCCTTGAAAAAATCGCCGCCGCCAACAAACCCGTGGCCGTGGAACGAATATAAACTCGGCTTTTGATCTCTGAAATCACGCTATTTCCAAGATAACGTGATGGCACTGTCAAAGAACCACCAGCCATGCTAATCTATGTAAGGAACATATGAAAAAGAGATCATGCTAATAAAAGTAAACTGTGATGAAAAGATGATTATGTGGATTCCACTCCGAAGTGGAATCCACATAATCAGATGTAATAATATTTATTTATGACTTGCGATATCTGCGCATCAGGCCAAGGCCCATCAGGCCAAGGCCCAGCAAGGCGAGAGGGGCGGGTTCGGGAACAGTGGTTGTCCCAAGGCTCTGACTTACAACGCCACCATTTGGGTTAAACGCGACAAACTGGGATTGAGGAAAAGAAAAATCCTGAAAGAATTCAAAAGTCTCATCGGAAAGGGATGTGATAGAATTGAGACTACCGTCCTCTGAACGATAGAAATTGACAAACAAGTCGTCAGCAAAGAAGGAGGCGAAGGATCCTAGGCCAAGCATATCCCATTCACCGGGCGTAAGCTGCTCTCCAACCCATGCGGATCGGGAGGTCCAGACATCTCCATCAACCGCTATCTCATTGTTGGATACGGCGAAAGCAACAATAGAAATACCTGAATCTTCCGCAAGAATATCCAGGGCATATTCAAGGCGCGGCCCACCATCCGTGTAAATATTTCGTTCAATCACATTTACAAGGCCGTTGGTACCTGTCAAAATGGTATTATCCTGCACCACAGCAGAAGCATTGGTTGCGAATATGAAGCCAAATAGGGGGGGCAGCAATAAGTGTTTCAATTTAATGGTCATTTTTATACCTCTGTATTCTTTGTGTTATTTATCTGCATTGAAATAACAAGCAATAATAATGCCAATTGGCTGTTTAGCCAGTATTTCCCTCATTTTTCAGGGTCAAGCTTTTCCTGAACAGTGTGTTTGCCTCATAAACTGTAAAAAATATTTACAATTTTGCCATATCAGGCTCCCTAAAGGCGGGTTTATATTAAAATTACATAGTCGGAAAATTGACAAAATTATTTAAACCCTTATTTGTCTATAATATTCAATATGTTGACAAAGATCATTCATTCTGGTGCAAGTGTAAAGAATCCTGACTCTTTAATCTCTGTCCTGGTGGATTCCACCACATAGCAGTTTATATCAAAAATGGTATACTGTCCCGACAGGCGAGTATAAATAAATTTATTCTGAACCTATCAAGCTCAACCTGTAATTTGAAAGTTAATTTCAGCTCCATCTGGTAATTCAAAAATTTGATTGGAAATTTGTGCCCTAAATTTCATAAGCTCTATGTCTTTAAATCGCATCAAATTATTAACTTCAAAGCCCCCACCAACAACAAATGGTGTTATCGGGCCAAGTCTTTCACCGAATGATAAAATACCATGTATGTTCTGCCATTCATGTGCAATTTGATGACCGGCATGGAAGTCTGGATCCTCTACGATTCTAAAAGCCCATTCCTCAAGGTTATCAGAAAACTTTTCAAAATCCCCAGTCTCAGGATCGAAGAAATATAGATAATCGGTGGACACAATACCTATTTATTCTGTTTCCGTGGTCGTCCC
>JALSHF010000116.1 GCA_026982375.1 Emcibacter sp.
TTCCGGCAGGCTTCCTGCCGTGGGCGCGCCCGTGATAACCCCGTCCTTTTTCTCTTCCGCTTTCAGAATATTTGCCGCCCGTTTGTAACCGGCAAGAAGATTTGCGCCCTCCTGCGTACTCAAGAAATTCTGCAAAGCCTCCACCCGCGCAATCAAACGCACAAGGTCATCTTCCCCGCCTAACGAGAACACCGCCGTGATCAGGTCATGCCGCACGCCCTGCTCTTTCAAATGAACTTTGAGACGGTCAGCGAAGAAAATCATAAGATCACGTTCTACATTGAATCTTTCTGTACCATCCACCTCACTCAAATGCGTTGAATAAGCTGTAAAATCACCTAATGCATCCTCCGGTTCTTTATTCGTTCTTGCTGTAGATTTTATATCTTCTAATACAAACGGCATAAAAGACTCCATTAACGGAGTAATGTTAATCCTTAACTTATTCTCAACGATCAAGCGAATAACACCCAAGGCGGCGCGGCGCAAGGCAAAGGGGTCTTTTGACCCTGTTGGTTTCTGATCAATGGCAAAGAAACCCACCAGACTGTCCAGCTTCTCGGCCATGGCGACAGCTACGCTCACGGGATGTGTGGGGCATTGGTCACTTGGGCCTTTGGGGGAATAATGTTCGGCGATGGCAGCCGCAACTTCCGGGGTTTCGCCCTGCTTTTGTGCATAATATTTCCCCATCAGCCCTTGCAGATCGGCAAATTCACCGACCATACCGGACACCAAGTCTGCCTTGCAGAGCTGTGCGGCCCTCTTGGTTTGGGTCACATCGGCACCAATTTTTTTCGCAATATAACCTGATAATTCAACCAAACGTTTAA
The DNA here is from genome assembly GCA_026982375.1 of Emcibacter sp. Lineage (GTDB taxonomy): Bacteria > Pseudomonadota > Alphaproteobacteria > Sphingomonadales > Emcibacteraceae > Paremcibacter. The sequence goes on from JALSHF010000116.1 coordinate 834, forward strand.
CCCGTTCCCCCACCGTTCCAAGTTTCGCATGGAACACAATATCGTCCAAGGCCGGCAGGCGGTCTTCCAGCCTGACCTTTAAATCCTGATCCCAGAAGAATTTGGTGTCGGCGAGGCGGGCGCGGAGGACGCGTTCGTTGCCGTCGATGATCTTGGCCCCGCCGTCATCGGCTTTCATGTTGGAGACAAAGATAAATACATTGGCGAGCTTGCCCGCCCCGTCCACCACAGAGAAATATTTCTGGTGGCTTTTCATGGCACTGGTCAGCGCCTCCTGCGGCACATCCAGAAATGCGGCCTCAAATTCGCCCATCAACACAACAGGATATTCCGCAAGCCCGACCACTTCATTCAGCAGCCCCTCGTCTTCCAGTAAATGCAATCCGGCATCCTGTGCCAGCTTAATGGCCGCTTCATGAATGATTTTTTTCCGGTCATGGGGATAAAGCACCACATGGGCCGCGCTCAGTTTTGCATGGTAATCGGCGAATGACGTGACCGCGAATGTCTCAGGGGACAAGAAACGATGGCCCCTTGTTTGATTGCCAGCGCTTAAGCCCTCGCCCAGATCAAAATCAACCACCGCCTCGTCCATCAGGCAGAGGATACTATGCAGGGGCCGCACCCAGCGCAGCTTTTTATCGCCCCAGCGCTGTGATTTTGGCCAGGGGAAATTGCGAATAACATCCGGCAGAAATTCCGCCAGTAACGCCGATGTCTTGCGGCCTTTTTTCTCGATCACCGCATAAAGAAAAGTGCCTTTTTTCTCTTCGCGGATGTCAACCTGATCGCGGGTGACGCCGGCGCCTTTCAGAAAGCCTTCAATGGCCTTTTCCGGTGCATCGGCGCGGGGGCCACGCCTTTCCTCAGACACGTCCGGCTGTTCGCTGTCCAACCCCGTAATATGCAGGCATAATCGGCGCGGGGTGACATAAGCCGCCGCCTGATCAAATTTCAACCCGGCATTTTTTAATTTAGCCGTAACCAATTGTTTCAGGTCAGAGGCGGCCTTGGCCTGCATCCGGGCCGGGATTTCTTCGGAAAATAGCTCAAGCAAAAATTCACTCATTTTACGTCTTCTCCGATGGAAACCAGATAGGCCGCGCAACAGGCCTTGGCCAACGCCCGAACCCGCGCGATATAGGCCGCCCGTTCGGTGACCGAAATCACGCCGCGCGCATCCAGCAGATTAAAGATATGGGAGGCCTTGATACATTGATCGTAAGCCGGCAAAGGAAAATTACCTTGGGCCAGAATATCCCGGCATTCTGCCTCGGCATCTTTGAAATGCTGAAATAATCTTTCTGTATTGGCCAGTTCAAAATTATAGGCGGAAAATTCCTTTTCATTTTGCAGGAAAACATCGCCGTAAGTGACCTTGCCCGCGCCCTCGGGCAAACCATTCCAATCCAGATCATAGACGTTATCCACCCCCTGAATATACATGGCGAGCCGCTCCAGCCCGTATGTCAGCTCCCCCATGACAGGCTTGCAGTCAAAACCGCCGACCTGCTGAAAATAGGTGAACTGGCTAACTTCCATGCCATCGCACCAGACCTCCCAACCCAGCCCCCATGCGCCAAGCGTCGGGCTTTCCCAGTCATCCTCCACAAAGCGGATGTCATGTTCACGCGCGTTGATGCCAAGGACGTCCAGACTTTTCAGGTAAAGTTCCTGAATATTGTCAGGGGATGGTTTGAGGACGGTCTGGAACTGATAATAATGTTGCAATCTGTTGGGATTTTCGCCGTAACGGCCATCGGTTGGCCGCCGGCAAGGCTGCACGTAAGCCGCATTCCATGGTTTTGGGCCGAGCGCACGCAAAGTGGACGCCGCCTGAAATGTCCCCGCGCCCATTTCAAGATCGTAAGGCTGCAAAATAACGCAGCCTTGATCAGCCCAATAGGCCTGTAATTTGAGAATAAGCGTCTGGAACGCTTTTTCATTTTTGGGTGGGCTGTCCATCAGGTCATATTTCTTTCTAAA
>JALSHF010000117.1 GCA_026982375.1 Emcibacter sp.
GCAATTATTTGCTCTGGCAGTATGCCGCAAAGCCAGTCCGGCATGGTCGTTTGCTCTTTCCCGGGTTTCTCCACCAGTGTTAATTCCACTCATTAATCTTATCCTTAACAATAGCTTGAAGGTAACATAGTAAATTGGTATTGTAATGCGCAAATAAAAAATAATATTAAAAAAACTTTATTGTTTCAAAAAAAATCAGGGAATATAGAATTTAATGACAAAAATTGATATTTTTCATGAGGAAACAGGCCTAACCATTCGCAATGCCGTGGCCGATGACCTTGCCCGAATTATAGAGCTTGATGAAAGCAGTAGCGGCATCAACAAGCCGGATTACTGGCAGGAATCTTTTCGCCGGTTTGGCAGTTTGCAGGACGGGCGATATTTTCTGATAGCCGAAAAGGGCAGCGAAATTGTCGGCTTCATTATCGGGGAAATCCGCGCGTGGGAGTTTGGCTCGCAGCCCGGTGGCTGGGTGTTTTCCCTTACTGTCGACCCCGATACGCGTCTGGCCGGCGTAGCAACACTGATGTTTAACACCATCTGCCAGTGTTTTCGTCAGGCCGGTGTGGACAAGGTTCACACCATGATTGATCGCGACAACATCACCGTTATGGCTTTCTTTCGCAGCCAGGGCATGATGGCGGCCAGCACAATCCCCCTGCAATTAAGCCTGTCCGATATGGATAACGCAGAGGAAGCGTCATGAAATTACAAAGATCCAGCCGCCTTGCGCTTTATTCTGTCTTGGAACTGGCCTCGCGGCCGGACGAGCAGCTGTCCGCATCGGATATTGCGGCAAAATTTGACGTATCACTCAATCATCTGGCCAAAGTTTTGCGGGATCTGGGCCGCGCCAGACTGGTCGAGGCCGTACGCGGCGCGGGCGGCGGCTATCGTTTCTGCGGCAATGCCCGCCGAACCACATTAAAGGATGTTGTCGAAATTTTTGAGCCGATCACCCTCCATGATGTCGGTGGATTTGAACCGGGTGACAAAACCGAATTTGGCACATCCCTTGCGGTTGTTCTTGGTGAAATAGACGATATTGCTCTGGCCACATTGGATTCCATCACATTGGAAACCATGCTAAAATTAACCAATCGGCTGAATAAGCAGCCCAAAGGATAATATTCTTGATGTCTGACATGCTTGACCTCATAGCCGATTATATTGGCGTTAAAAAAGGATTATCGGTTAACAATCCGGCCAATGGCCAACATATCACCACCGTCAAGGACTGGCAGGAGGATGAGGTCGATAGAGCCATTGTCGCCGCAGCCGAAGCTTTTAAAACATGGTCTGGGCAAACCGCAAAAGACCGCGCCAGAATATTGCAGCGCTGGTTTCAGTTGATCATGGAACATCAAGAAGGTCTGGCCCGGATAGCCACAATGGAATGCGGCAAGCCACTCACTGAATCTCGCGGCGAGGTTGCTTATGGCGCGGGTTTTGTGGAATGGTTCGCCGAAGAAGGCAAACGCACTTACGGCGATGTTATCCCGGCCCATGCGGCCGGCAAACATATCCTTACCCTGAAGCAGCCCATCGGCGTAATTTCAGCGATCACCCCGTGGAATTTCCCCATAGCCATGATCACCCGCAAAATCGCGCCCGCCCTTGCCGCGGGCTGCGCCGCCATCGTTAAACCTGCGGAGGCAACGCCTCTATCCGCATTGGCCCTGATGGTTCTGGCAAAAAAGGCCGGCGTGCCAGAAGATGTTTTGACTGTCGTGACAACCACAGATCCGGTCACAATTGGCAAAATTCTCACCACCCATCCGATCATTCGCAAAGTCTCCTTCACCGGATCAACTGCCGTTGGTAAAATACTGATGCAGCAGGCCGCCAGTACCGTTAAGAAGACATCTATGGAGCTGGGCGGTAACGCGCCCTTCATTGTCTTTGACGATGCAGATATTGAGGCTGCGGTTGACGGGGCCATGGCCTCTAAATTCCGCAATGCGGGGCAAACCTGTGTTTGCACCAATCGCTTTTTTATTCAGGACGGCATCTATGATGAATTCCTCAGGCTTTTTACGGCAAAGGTCGCCGCCTTAAAAGTTGGCCCCGGCAAGGATGCCGCAACCCGGATTGGGCCTTTAATTAATGAAGCTGCCATGCAAAAGGTCGCAAAAATTGTCTCTGACACCATAGCCGCTGGGGCCGATTTGCACCTTGGCGGCATACGCCATCCGGCGGGGGATAATTTTTACGCGCCGACCATACTGACCAATGTAACCATGGATATGCCCGCCGCAAATATGGAGATATTCGGCCCCATAGCCCCAATCATTCGTTTTAAAAATGAAGATGAGGTCATCGCTGCGGCAAATGATACGCCTTACGGCCTTGCCGCCTATTTCTATGCCCGTGATTTAGGACGCGTCTGGCGGGTGGCAGAGGCGCTGGAATATGGCATGGTGGGTATAAATGAGGGTATTTTATCCACAGAAGTCGCCCCCTTTGGCGGTATCAAGCAATCAGGTATTGGCCGCGAAGGGGCGAGCTGCGGCATCGATGAATATATGGAAATAAAATATTGCCTGATGGGTTCAGGTTAATATTACCCTGAATTATATTACCCCGAATTATTACCCTGTAACTTTACGAATAAGCACCCGGCCAATGAAACGCATTTTTGTGACAAAATCAAACCTGTCCAGATTGGCTTTCAACGCCCCTGTGGTAAAACAGGTTTTCTTGCTGTAATCAATGTTAACCTCGACAATAACAGGCTGCCCCTTTTCAGCCAAACTCAGGGCGCGGGTCATCTGCTGTTCCACATCACGATCATCTGACATTTTTACATAAGCCGCGCCCACGGATTCCGCGAAAGGCGCATATTTTAATGCCGGCAGGATAGTGCAGGTCTTGCGGCTGTAGGGTATCTGCTGTGCCTGCGCAATCTGGCTTAATTCACCGTCGGCAAAGACAAAATAAACCATCCCCAAACCATCAGAGGCGGCGGTCAATATTTCCATGGCGGTCATTAAAAACGCCCCGTCGCCGACAATGCCAACCACTTGTTTGTCGCGGTTCTCTAACTTGGCCGCAATGGCCGCCGGCACGCAGTAGCCCATACAATTAAAGTCCGTCGGCGATATGAAATGACGCTTCGCCCGTATGGGCATTAATTCTGCGGCAAGAAATGTATGGTTGCCATCGTCTGTCAAGACAATGGCGTCCTCATTCAGCGCCTTATCCAGATTTGAGAAAAAGACAGCAGGATTCACTTTGTCACCAGAATCATGATCCTGCCATTCAGCCTTGTACTCAGCCTTCTTCTGTGCGATCAAATCCGCAATATTATTTATATCTGCACGGCCTTCTGAAGGTGACAGCTCATCGGCCAACGCTGCCAGGGCCGCCGTTGCATCCGCTTCGATACAGATTTCTGCGGCGTAATTTGCCCCCAGCACCGCAGGATTTATATCAATATGGATGATTTTCTGCCCAACCGGCAGAGAATAGCTGCCGGTGGCGATCTCGCCAAATTTTACGCCCACCGCAAGGATGACATCACAATTCTTAAAGGCTTCTTCTGCGGCGGGTACCGCAGCGATGCCGTAACCCATCCCGGTATGCATGGGGTGATCATGGGGAAAGGCGGCCAGCCCCTGAAGGCTGGTCGCGACCGGCGCATTAAGCAGGGTTGCTATTTCCATAGAACTTGTGCGGCCCTTCATGGCCCCCCAGCCCAGAAAAATTCCCGGCTGCTTGGCATTCAACAATAATTGCACAGCGGCTTTTATCTCAGCCACCGGCAAAGGCTTCTTGCATCGTTTTAAAGGCTTGGGCACCGGAATTTCTGAAACAGTGCCTTTTGTGAATTGGATATTGACGGGAATTTCCACATATACCGGGCCCGGTTCGCCGGACATGGCGCATTCATAGGCCTCAAATATTATGGGCATAACCTGTTCATGATTTTCAATTTTAAAGGTTTTTTTGGTCAGCGGGGCCATTAGTGCCTGCATATCCATATCATGTAACTGATATTTATGACCCGTATCAGTGCGGACGCCGCCTGACACCACAAGCATGGGGATGCCGTCGAGAAAGGCCTCGCCAATGCCGCTCATGGCATGGGTCAGCCCCGCCGCAGGCACCACCACCAGAACGCCAATCCGGTCAGACGTCCGGCTCACCGCATCTGCCATGAATGATGCCCCGCCCTCATGAGTGACAAGCATGGGCCGGATCTGATTTGACAGATTTAATTCATCATATATTTCTGTCGTGTGAACACCCGGAATACCAAAAGTGTGACGCACGCCCAAGGCTTCCAAGGCATTCCTGAATAACCATGCGCCTGTTTTTTTCATATTTTATCCTAATTTAAAAAATTCAGACTTTATAATATCTTTAAAACATCTTCCGGAGGCCGGCCAATGGCCGCTTTACCGCCGCAAACGACGATGGGGCGTTCGATCAAACGGGGAAAATCAACCATGGCCTGTATTAATTGCTCTCGGCTTAAATTTTCATTACCCAGATTATTTTCGGCATATTCCGGCTCCTTATGGCGCATCAACTGCCGGGGCTCTCTGTCCAGCATATTCAATATATCTGACAGAACTTGCGCCGTGGGCACCTCTTTCAGATAGTTAACCACCGTCGGTGTGATCCCCTTTTCCTGTAATAATGCCAGTGTTTGCCGCGATTTACTGCATTTTGGATTGTGAAAAATGGTTACCGTCATTTTAGTCCTCTCTATATCTTATCTTTATTTATGGTCAGCGCCGACGGCATCTTTAAGGGATGTAAAGCCATCCTTTTTAAGAGCCTCGGTCAATTCCAGTTTAATTTTATTTGCAAGCCCCGGCCCCTGAAATACCATAGCGCTATAGAGCTGAACCAAGGAGGCTCCTGCCCTTATTTTCCGGTAGGCATCCCGGCCACTGGCAATACCGCCAACACCGATCAACGGGATTTTTCCTTCGGTCAGGCGGTATATGTCAGACAGTCGCGACGTTGATAACTCAAAAAGAGGCGCGCCGCTTAACCCACCAGCTTCCCCGGAAAATTTTGATTTCAAACCTTCTTTTAAAGCCACGGTCGTATTGCTGACGATCAACCCGTCAATATTATGTTTTAAGGTTATATCGGCAATATCCTTTAGCCCGGCGGCATCAAGGTCAGGGGCAATTTTGACAAGTAGCGGCGGCTTGACGCGGGCCGGAGAAAATTCTTCGCGCACCGCGACAAGGCGGGTCAGTAATTCGTCAAGCGCATCCCGCCCCTGTAATCCGCGAAGGCCCGGCGTGTTGGGCGATGATATATTGATGGTAAAATAATTGGCCATGCCAAGCAAACGCTTTAAACAGGTCACATAATCTTCAATCGGTGCCTCACTGTCTTTGTTCGCCCCGATATTGGCTCCGACAATACCACATTTACCCAAAGTTTCTCGCCGTTTCAGATTTTTTGCATAGACGTCCAACCCTAGATTATTAAACCCCATCCGATTGATAACCGCTTGATCTTCTACCAACCGGAAAAGACGGGGTTTGGAATTACCCGCTTGCGGCTTTGGGGTTACAGTTCCTGTTTCGACAAAGCCAAACCCCTGCGCAAGCATGGCGCAAGGCACCTCGGCATTTTTGTCAAATCCGGCAGCAAGCCCCACAGGATTAGGGAAATCCATATCCCATAAATGCGTCGATAATATCTCATCATCCCGCTGATGGTCAGCAGAAACCAAACCATGTTTCAGGCCGAACAAAGCAAGTCCGTGCGCTTGTTCCGGCGAGAGCGAAAACAACAATGGTTTCATTAAACTATACAGCCCCATAGTAACCTCAATAATCTATGATATGTTCATTGGCAGCGCTCAGGCGAATAGAATATTGCGCCAGAACTGCACAAGGCGACAACGTCTCATACAGATGCGGGTATTTATCTGCGCCCACCTTACCTTCATACTTTAATTTCAAAGGATTGAGAAGAGAAACATCAATGGCCAGCAACAAGAGATCTGCTTGCCCTGAAAAATATTTTGCCAAGACTCTCTTTATCTGTTTTTGCGTGGAAAAATGAATGAAGCCATCACGTATATCATCTACAGAGCCCTCATAAACGCCCGCATCAAGCGCGTCAGCCCATTCTTTTCTTGTGCAAATTTTATAGATCACATCGCTCAAAATATTTCCCGTTCCTTACAGCACGCCTGGCCTGCTATAACGAAAGAAGGCGCGCACCATTCAAAGTACGCACCTGTTTCAATAGCCTCATGCCTGATGACATATCTTATTATTTACCGGAAGAAGACTTGCCAAGCGTTTTTACCAACTCAAAAACTTTTTTGCGAACGGCGGGGTCCTGAATTTTATAATATGCCCTGACCAGTTCCAGTGTTTCCCGGCGTGACAATTGTCCGACTTCGAAGGATTGCCCCCCACTTTCGGACATTCCGGCAGCCTTTTCCGTAATTTCTGCTGGCATATCATCAAAGAAAAAGGACACAGGAACATCAAGAATTTGTGACAATTGATAAAGCCGACTAGATCCAATCCGGTTCGCGCCGCGTTCATATTTCTGAATTTGCTGAAAGGTCAGGTTCAGGGCTTTACCCAATTTATCCTGACTGAAACCTAATAAAGTTCTACGCAAGCGTACCCGTGAGCCAACATGTACGTCCACAGGTTCTGGTTTTGATTTAATCATATTTAATTCCAACTATTTAATTACTCAATACACACTTAAATTAACAAGCCCCAGAATTACCCACATACAGTTAGAGACGAAAGCTTACAAGGTCAAGCTTTATCTTATGCGCGAGCACTCCATTGCCTCTGGAATAAAATATTTAACCCAAATAGAAATAACATTAAAACGAAGAATATCCAATTACTTTTTTGAGAATATAGGGTTAAGCTTTCTCGCTTTACGGGCAATCCCGAAATTATAACGCCCTGTCTGTTTAATTCCAAGCTCTTGATTACTCTGCCATAGGCATCAATAACGGCCGAAACGCCCGTGCCCGCAGACCGAATAATGGGCAGGCCTTCTTCTATGGCCCGAACGCGGGTTTGCAGTAAATGCTGGTAAGGGCCATTAAATGATCCGTACCATGCGTCATTGGTAATATTCAACAACCAGTCCGGCCTGTTGCTTTGATCGACAACAGCACCCGGAAAGATAATTTCATAACAGATCAGGACCCCGAATGATGGCATATTTTCCTGATGAAACGTCTCAAGCCCCGCCCCTTTACTATATGAGAAGCCTTCCACAAGCATACCGAGGCCCAGAAAGGAGAGCGAATTTCGCATAATGTCCGGCGTATATTCACCAAAGGGGACAAGATGATGCTTGTCATAAATATGCTTTACATTGCCCAAATGGTCAACAACGGCAAAGGAATTCCATGCCTGAAGCACAGGCTGCCTTTTAATGCGCGGAAAACCTGTCATCAAAACAGAATTTTCATTTAACATATCCGCAATCAGGTAACGGCGCGAAGGCTCAATATCCAGAAAATATGCCACCGCTGTTTCCGGCCATATAACATGGGTTATGCCTTGTTCTGGCGGACTTTTACTCATTTCAAGATATTTGATGAAATTATCAGATTTCCTGGCCCTGTCCCATTTATCTTCCTGATTGATGTTCGCCTGAATTATCTTCAATTTCACATCATCATGGAAAACTGTCGGCTCCGACAGCTGAAGCATGCCATAAGTCACCATGCCGCCAATGATCAAAACGCTCGCAGAAATCACGGCCAGAATCGACTTTTTCGGCGGTGCTGGTACCGTTGACATTTGAATGAGAAGATATGGCACGCAAGCCAAAAATATGGTCAGCAGCCCAAGGCCATATATGCCCCATATGGCGCTGGATTGCAGCATGATGTCCGAAAAACCCCATGTATAGCCCGAAAGATTCCAGGGGAAGCCCGTAAAGAGATGCCCCCTCAGCCATTCTGCCAAATTCCAGAAAACCACAAAGGACAGGACAATGGACAGGCTGTTTTTTTGCAGGTTTTTATGTCTGAACAACCGCCAAAGAAGCCCTGTCGCGAGCCCGGCATAAAGAGCCAATATAGCCGCAAGAGCCCCGACAGCAAAATAACCAACCCATCCCGGGAAACGATCATCAACCTCAAACGCGGAGGCAATCCATATTAATCCCGCAAAAAATTGGCCAAAACCAAACAACCAACCAAAAGAAAAGGCGTCAGAGAAGCGGTTGCTTTTAAACAAAACCAGCAAAAGAAGGGGGTAACTTATTGCCAACAAAGGAAATAAGTAAAATGGCGCAAATGAAAAACCCGACATAATCCCGGCCAGCAGAACAAGACACATTCTTTGAATGTCTGAGCGATGTTCAAGCCAATCAAGTAATATTTGAGCGATTTTCCCCTTGTCCATGGTGGTTATTGTACGGTCTGTTTTGGTTTATCATCAGATAAACCCGCGTTTTTTTCCATATCCTTAATTAAAGACTGGGTCAAATCCTGACGCTTGATCAGCACCGTCTTAATGCTGCGGGCATCACCGGCCAATATCTCATAATTCAGGCCATTTTTATCTTTGATAACCTCCCCAACCTCGGGAATATATCCGGAAATTGTGAATAATAATCCCCCCAGAGTATCCACGTCATCATCCTGGTCATCCGGCAGAAGATCAAGGCCAAGCAAGCCCTCAAGCGCCTCAATGGAAAGTCGCGCATCGGCCACAAGGTCACCGCCCGGCAATTCCCGCAGAAGCTCTTCTTCAGCCTCATCATGCTCATCTTCAATATCACCAACAATCTGTTCCACAAGGTCTTCAATGGTTAAAAGCCCGTCTGTGCCGCCATATTCATCCACCACGACGGCCATATGAATATGGGTGGCCTGCATTTTAGTCAGCAGATCAAACAGTTTCATTGAGGGCGGCACGAATAATATGGGGCGCTGTATGGATCGCAAAGCCGTCGAATTAAAGTCAGGCGCATTGCTCGCCTCCTTAATTAAAACCAGCTCTCGAAAGGCGTCCTTGATATGCACCATGGCAATCACTTCATCCAGAGTCTCCCGGTAAACCGGCAGACGGGACGTTGTCCCCTTGATAAAGACATCCATAACCTCTTCAAAGCTTGCAGAAGCATCGACCGCAATAATATCTGTTCTGGGCACCATGATATCATCCACACGCTTATTCCTGAAGGCCAGCGTGTTTGTGATGATTGAGCGCTCTTCTTCGCCAAAGGATGACTGGTCATTCTCCAGCTCATCAATAACCTCCTCCAGGCTTTCTTTAAGCATATCATCACCCCCCTTATCCGAGGAGGAACCCGTCATAAAGGCCGGGAGCAGACCTTTGAGCCAACGGAAAAATCCCGCCTTCTCTTGCGAAGGAGGCTCGTCGCCAATGATATTTTCGACAGCTTTTTCTTCTGCTGCGTTTTTTTCTACTGAATCATTTTCTATATTCATGTCTCTCCGACCATATTAATTTTTAAGTTCAATTGTCTCAATCCTGATAAGGATCGTCAATAGATAGTTTCAAAAGCAATTTCTTTTCCATATTTTCCATGGCCTGGGCCTCTATATCCCCCGCATGACCATAGCCCAAAAGATGCAATATGCCATGAATGAATAAATGACAGAAATGATCCGAAAAAATTTTACCCTGCGCTGAAGCCTCGCGTGTTATAGTTTCAAAAGCAAAAATAATATCCCCGAGCGCCACAGGATATTCAGGCATTTCACAATCCGGCCTTTGGTAATTTTGAATATCATCATAAGACAATGATGGGAATGACAAAACATTTGTTGCCTTGTCCTTACCGCGATATTCCTTGTTGAGCCGGCGAATATTCTGATCATCCGTCAACAGAATACTTAATTCAAGGTGAGGAATATCTTTGAAAAATTCAGCCTCCGGCACCAGTTTTATAATCTGTTCGAAACAAGATTCCATAAGCCCGGTATATTCTGGACAATATTTCGCCCAGATTTCAGACTGGAGGTTTATATCAATCTTTTCCGGGATCATTTTTTACCTTGTCTCGCTTCTGCAAGATCATAGGCCCGAACAATATCCCCCACCAGCGGATGGCGCACCACATCATCCGCGTTAAACTGGATGAAGGAAATATCATCGATCCCCTTTAAAACTTTCATGGCATGGTATAATCCGGACGGCGTGCCGTTGGGTAAATCCACCTGAGAGGGGTCGCCGCAAACCACCATCCGGCAGTTTTCACCGAAACGGGTCAGGAACATTTTCATCTGCATGGGGCTGGTATTCTGCGCTTCATCCAGAATAACAAAGGCATTGGAAAGCGTCCTGCCCCGCATAAAAGCAAGGGGGGCGACTTCAATATCACCATTTTCCAGCCTCTTCTCCGTCTGTTCCATGGAAATCATTTGACCAAGCGCATCATAAAGCGGCCTTAGATAAGGATCGACTTTTTCGCGCATGTCGCCCGGCAGAAAACCCAGCTTCTCACCAGCTTCCACCGCAGGCCTTGTCAAAACGATCCGCTCGACCTTGCCTTCCAAAAGGCAGGATACCGCCATGGCCACCGCAAGAAATGTCTTGCCCGTTCCCGCAGGCCCAAGCCCGAAGGTCATATTACCTTCGCGCAAGGCCTGGATATAGAGGGCCTGATTTTTCGATCTCGGCGATATTATCGCATTGCGCGTCCGGATTCTATTTTCCTTGTTGGCAAAATCCTTGCGTTCGAGAATAACCTCTTTCTTGGGGGCATCAAGAAAATCAGCCATGCGAATGGCGCCGTCAATATCGTCCATGGCAAGCTTGCCGCCCAGTTCCAGATCTTCATGAAGGCCCGCGATGATCTGCCTGGCCGTCTCTCGGGCAGACTTGCTCCCTTCGATGGCCAATATATTTCCCTTGACCGTGAAACTCGCGCCGGTCTTTTGTTCTATCCGCGCAAGGTGGCAGTTATGTTCGCCGTATAGCTCAGGCAGATATTCATTATCCTCAAATTCCAGAATGATTGTCTTTAATTTCGTCATTTACGTCGCAAACTCACCTTTGAGGCTACGGGGCCCCGCGCTCATAATTTTCATATCCACCATCTGGCCAAAATACGACTCAGCGGCTTCTTTATCGCCAACATCTACATGGACAGCCTGCATATAAGGACTTCGCCCGACAAGATGGGTATCCTGCTTGCCCGTCCGCTCGAGAAGAACGGACATGACCTTGCCAACGCTTTTATCATTAAAGGCCCGTTGCTGGCGATTAAGCTCTTCCTGAAGCTCGGCAAGCCGTTCCGATTTAACATGTTCTTCGACCTGAGCTTCCCATCCCGCCGCAGGCGTGCCGGGCCGCTCACTATACATGAAAGAATAGGCCTGGGCATAGTCAACCTCCCTGACCAGCTTCATGGTCGCCTGAAAGTCTGCATCTGTCTCCCCCGGGAAACCGACGATAAAATCACCGGACAGGGCAATATCGGGACGCACGGCCCGAATGGATTCAACAATTTTCATATAAGACGCAATCGTATGATGCCGGTTCATGGCCTTGACAATTTTATCGGAGCCAGATTGTACCGGCAAATGCAGATAAGGCATGCATTGCGCGACCTCCCCATGGATTGCGATCAGTTCATCGGTCATGTCATGGGGATGAGATGTGGTATATCTGATCCGCTTGAAGTCCGTGACATCGGCCAGATGACGGATCAGGCGGGCCAATGACCATTCCTCATTTTCACGGCTCATCCCGTGATAGGCGTTAACATTCTGCCCAAGCAGGGTTACTTCCAATACGCCTGCCTCATTTAATTTCCGGGCATCCTTCATCACATCTTCAAATGACCGCGAGAATTCACCGCCCCGCGTATAGGGAACGACGCAATAGGTGCAAAATTTATCGCAGCCTTCCTGCACAGTTAAAAAAGCGGTTTTTTTCCGGGCGATGCCCTTTTTGGACAGGCTTTCGAATTTTTCACTGACAACAAGATCCGTATCCACAATACGGGGACGTGCGCCGGTTTGCTTGATTTTATCGGCTTGATCGGTCATCTCAGGCAGGCGGTGATAGGTTTGCGGCCCAAAAACCATATCCACTGTCGGGGCGCGGCGCTGAATTTCGGCCCCCTCTGCCTGCGCCACACAACCACCAACCGCAAGGATGGATTTTTTACTTTCCCGGCCGGAAGCCTCCGCTTTTTTGGCTTGTTTTTCCTTCATTACGCGCAGGCGGCCAATATCGGAATATACTTTTTCTGCGGCCTTCTCCCGAATATGACATGTATTCAAAATAACAAGATCCGCGTCATCCGGGGCGTCCGTAACCTCATAGCCCTCATGGGTCATGACATCTATCATACGCTCCGTATCATAGACATTCATCTGGCAACCGTATGTTTTGATGTATAATTTTTTAGGGGGCAAACTCATTAATATATTCCCTTGCGCATCAGTTAAACTTTCCCCGCAAGGAACTTAACAAGCGATTCTCAATGGTTCGCTGACAATATGCGGATAATTCTTTGCGCGTTTTAAACAGGTTGCGGGAAACAGGCTCATGAAAATGCACTTCTACTTCTACTTTCAATAAATTCAGCACGCCTTTTAAATGCGGCCCCATTTCAAGATCACCATACCAGGCAACGTTGGAGCGGTTAGCCCGGATGGTCGGCATATTATTGATCTTTTTATAGACCACCGTTACCGGCTGTACCATCAATTCCTGAAGCTGCCCATGTTCATCGGGCTGCAAATGCATGGCTGTTTCCGTAACGCCGAATAATGAGCTTTTAAAGGGCAATACCCTGCCGCCATCAGATGTTGTCCCTTCGGGAAACAGGATCAGATTATCGCCATTATGCATTCTATCCTGCATTTCCTTTCTTTGCTCAATAACATCTCCCCGGCGTTCTCTATCAATGAATATTGTCCGCTGGAGCGAGGATAAATACCCTAATATAGGCCAGTCAATCATTTCTTTCTTGGCAATGAAGCAGCCTTTTATAATATGACCCAAAACGATAATATCAATCCAGGAAACATGGTTACAGACGAATAAAGTTGGCGGGCCTTCTAACGGTTCGCCGATCTTGGTGACTTTAATATTCAGAGAGAAACAAATGGCACGATGAACCAGATGCGGCCATGCCTTATAGCCCGGAAATTTCAATTTCTTGAAAATAATGGTCGGCGGCAACAATATAGCAAAAAAAACAAGCGTCTTGAGTATTCTGTAATATTCTCTCATATGTTTTTTATTTTCTGCCTTTATAGAATTTACGCGACCAACAACCCAATATTTATAATTGAATGGTTTGGGCCCAATATTTATAATTGCCCAATATTTATAATTGAATGGTTTGGGCATTGTCATATAAGATATGCAAGGACTTTGCAATTACCGATATCACCTGATTTTCACACCATATAACTCCATACGGTGATCCACCAGCCGGTAACCATGCTTTTCGGCGATCTTCTTCTGAAGCTCTTCTATTTCCCTGTCATGGAATTCAATGACTTCACCGCCCTCAACATCGATCAGATGATCATGGTGTATTTCGCTCACCAGTTCAAATCTGGCCCTGTTTTCACCGCTTTCCACACGAAAGTCATGACGTTCCAGAATTCCGGCCTCTTCAAAAAGGCGTACGGTACGATATACGGTTGCGATACTGATACGTGAATCAATATCAGTGGCGCGGCGATAAACCTCTTCCACATCAGGATGGTCATTCGCATTCGAAAGAACCTTGGCGATTACCCGGCGCTGATCCGTCATCCGCATGCCCTTTTCAATGCACATCTGTTCAATCTCTGACGACATATTATATTACCCTGTTAACTTCTTAATATTTTTCCCAACTATACACATTATCCCTTTTGATTCCAAATTCTTTCATGGCGGGCGGGAAATGAATAGAAGCAGTTTATAATATAATATTTATATTATTCCCTGTCTTTAATTTTTAGCTTTATTTCATGATATATTTCATAATCAATGCGTCTTTATCGCCATAATAATTTTTCCGCCGCCCTACTATCCTAAAGGCGTTTTTTTCATAGAGTCCGATCGCGGGGACGTTATCTTCCCTGACTTCAAGAAAAATTTCCTCGACTTTGGCCTTTTTGGCCAAAAGGTAAAATTCCTGCAATATCCGGCTTGCCATGCCCTGCGCGCGAAATGCCGGCAGAATACAAAGCGTAAGTATCTCCCCCTCTTCCCTCGCCTGACGCCACATTAAAAACCCGATGGCCTGCGCATCCTGCCGTATGGTCATGGCCCGCGTATCCGGATTTAGCAACAAAGATGATATTTCCGCTGGCGTCCAGACCTGCTCTGCTGAATCCTGAAAGGACAGCCTGTGGATTTCGGACAGTTTCCCGGCGGTTATGCCTTGGGCAAGACCGCCGTATAGGGCGAAAGAAAACGTCATTGATTCTGAAAAGCATAGGTTACGGGTTTTGCCGCCACCGCATCCGGCGCGCGCAGATATAAAGGCGCAATCTTATCCGGAACTTCTCCCGCTTTAAATCTTTTTGCAGCAATAAGGCCAACCCTGCCCGCATTTGGCTGATTTGACATGGCGGGAAACGCAATCTTCTGCATGAGTTCCGGGGCAAGATACGGCTTTAGCAAATCCGCGCCAGTGCCCCCTAAATGCGTGAGTTTTTCATCCAGATGGTCAGATATTTTCGTTAAGGGCACCGCTGCCGGCTCCGACACAGGCAGCGGCTCGGCGCCCGTTATATCAAAAATCTGCAAATAAACTTCCGACCTTCGGGCATCAATCGCAATCGCCGCGCGGCCCCTATGCACCTTAGTCAAATTCTGGGCCAAACCCTGCATCAAATTATGGGCCACGACTTCCAATGTTGTGACCGCCATAAGCGGCAGTCCGAGGGCAAGGGCGAGCCCCTTGGCCGTTGCAAGCCCGATACGCACGCCGGTAAAGGCCCCGGGGCCGCGCGTTACGGCTATGGCGGTTAAATCCTCAAAGCTCACACCGGCTTTATCGCAGGCTTCCTGGCACATTGGCACCAGACGTTCTGCCTGCCCGCGCATTCTATCCTCAAATAATTCGGAGATTATTTTGCCGTCTTTTATCACTGCGGCAGAGCAGGAGGTCAGGGCAGAATCAAGGGCAAGTATTATCAAACTATTTCACACGCCTCATCAAAAGACAGGCGATAATCATGGGCGGTCATACCAGCCGCATCACCGTAGCCCATGCTGCAAATAAAATTCACCCGGCATGACGTATCCTTGAAATAGGCGTCATTCACCTTACCCTGGTCAATATGCGGAATGAGACAGCAATCCAGCCCCAGCGCGCGGGCGGCAATGATTAAATAGCCCCCTTGCATACTGCTGCTGCGAAAGGCTTCTTCCTGCGCAAATGCCTCATCTTCCTTAAACAGGCCTTTTGCCTCAGGATAATGGGTGAATAAATCATCCTTTTTTTCGTAAAAATTCGCATCACAGCCAACAATAACGCTAAAAGGCGCGGCAGTGATCAGGCCCTTGCCAGCGGCCTTGACACAATCGGCCAGTTTTTTCTTGGCGTCAGCACTTCTGACGATCACAAACCTTGCCGGCGAACAGTTAAGGCTTGTCGGCCCCAACCGTAAAAGATCATACATGGCCCGAATGGTAATTTCTGAAACGGGCATATCCTGCCATCCTGTGAAAGAATGGGCTTCCCTGAAAATCACGTTCAAATCCCGGTCGGAAAGTATGTCTTGTGTCATCTGTTATCCTAACTTTTACAATAGGTTTCTTTTATATATCTCATATCTTAACATATTTCTAAACCATTATTCTGCCGGACAAAGAAGATTTTCTTTTATAAATATCCTGCTATAGTCAACTTATTACAAAATTATAAAATGATTCAATTGCAATAATCTAATTTCAGGGAATGTAATGTTTAACCTTGTCAATCACAGCTTATCATTTATATTTTATACCGTCATAATTATGGCCTCTTCCTTTGCCATTCCCGAATTTTCAAAAGCTGAACAAACTGAACAGGCTGAAGATTCCGCCATCATTCTCATGTATCACAGATTCGGCGAAGAGAAATACCCCACCACCAATATCACTTTACCGCAATTTGACGCCCATCTGGAAGAGCTGAAAAAAGAAAAATACAATATTGTCCCCCTTGATGACATCGTTACGGCCTTAAAGAACAAAGAAAAATTACCGCCCCGCACTATTGCCATCACCATTGATGACGCCTATCTGTCCATATTTCACCATGCCTGGCCAAAATTAAAAGCCGCAAATTTCCCTTTTACCCTATTCGTGTCGACCAAACCTGTAAGTCAAAATAATGCCAATTATATGACCTGGCAGCAGCTACGGGATATGGCAAGCGATCCCTTGGTCACTATTGGACATCATGGCCATACCCATGACCCTCTGCCTTATATGACCATGGAACAAGCCAGAAAAGATATTGCAACGGCAACGGCTATTTATGAAAAAGAACTCGGCAGTTTCCCGGATATTTTCGCTTATCCTTACGGCGAATTCAGCCCAATGCTGCAACATACTTTAAAGGAAATGCATATCAAGGCTGCCTTTGGTCAATTTTCCAGCGGTGCCAGCAGTCACAGCAACCTCTTTGGCTTGCCGCGTTTCGCGCTCAATGAGAAATATTCTAATATGGACCGGTTTCGTTTAATCGTGAACGCCCGGGCCTTGCCCGCTTATGACATTCTGCCCATCAGTCCGGTCATCAAGGAAAATCCGCCGCAAATAGGCTTTACCGTTAAAGAAAATATACGCGGCCTGTCCGCCATGAGCTGCTACCCCTCCCACTTGGGCAAGGCCGCCGACATCACCCGCATTGACAGAAACAGGGTAGAGGTGAGGTTTGACCTGCCCCTGCCCAAAGGCCGCAGCAGAATTAACTGCACCATGCCCGGCCCGGATAAAAGATGGTATTGGTTCGGATTACCATTTTTCGTTAAATAACGAATTAAAATGAACTAAACAGCCTCTACGGACTCGATCTCGGGAATATAATGTTTCAACAGATTTTGAATACCATATTGCAAAGTTGCCGTTGAGCTTGGGCAGCCTGCGCAAGCCCCCTGCATCCGAAGGAAAACCTTTCCCTCAGTATAGCCATGAAAGGTGATATCTCCACCATCACGGGCCACCGCCGGCCTGACACGGGCATCAAGAAGCTCTTTAATCTGGGCGACGATTTCCGCATCTTCCGGATTTTCATCCATTTCCTGCGCGGGAGCTGACGACGTCTCGGAAACCACAGGATCACCTGACGAGAAATGCGCCATAATGGCTCCTAAAACTTCTGTTTTTTTATCATCCCAGTCCTGATCACGTAACGTAACCGAAATAAAATCAGAGCCGAAAAACGCGCCCGACACCCCTTCAATTGCAAAAAGGCGCGCTGCGAGGGGTGAGTTTTCGGCCTCCTCACTATTTTCAAAAAAGGCCGTTCCCTGCGCCATCACGGTTTCCCCCGGAATGAATTTCAGGGTGGCGGGGTTTGGGGTTATTTCGGTCTGGATAAACATGTATTCTTCCTACTGCTTTAATGATGGCATATAAATGGCAAGTGTTGAGGTTAAAATCAAGGGCAAATTTGCTCAATTACAGGAGATTATCCAGAATCAAACGAATTTCTTGATTTCCGCTTCCGTCATATTCCCGGGAATCACTAGAACGGGCATATGCAGAACATTTAACAATTCCTCCCGAAATGCCTTAATAAGCGGTCCGGGATCACCATCCACATTCGCCCCCAGCGCCAGCATATGAATATCCTGATCTTTTTTAATATATTCCGCGATGACTTCTCCCGGCTCACCCTTGCAAATAACCTGTTCACAATCAAGGCCGGAAATTTCTTTTATCTCTTCTGCGAATTTATCCATCATGACCTGCGCTTCCTGCATGGCCTCTTCCTCCATGATGTCCCGAACGGCCATCCAATGCTGGAATTCACTGGGCCGGATGATGCGCATCATCACGATATTCCCGCCGACTTTTTTAGCCCGCAAAGAGGCGAGCCGAAGAACTTTTTTAAATTCCGGTG
>JALSHF010000118.1 GCA_026982375.1 Emcibacter sp.
ATCCGTCTTTACTGCCTTCTTTTAAAGGATTACATACGCAGGAACGGGCGCTTGAAGCCGGGGTGCGTTTCACGGGCTGCACCGTTCATATTGTCCGCCCGGAAATGGACGACGGCCCAATCATCTTGCAAGCCGCCGTAGCCGTCGACCCCGAAGATACCGCCGAAAATCTATCGGAAAAAGTCCTTAAACTTGAACATACCATCTATCCCGAGGCCCTCAAACTCATGGCCATGGGCCGCGTTTCCATCAGCGGCAACAAAGCCATCATAGAAAAAGCCGCCTACCCCAAAGGCGGCCTCATCAGCCCCGAGATACTTTCTTAAAGCCGATATTCTGCCTTGCGCCTCTTACATTTCATCCACATCCTCGTCATTCCGACTCCCCATGGCATTTCGAGCGCCCCCTCGTCATGCCCGCGAAGGCGGGTATCCAGACCAGAAAATAAAAGTCATCTTCGATGTCATAATTTTTTTGAGAAACTGGATTCCGGATCAAGTCCGGAATGACGAGGGGGCGCTCGAAATGACAGGGGGCGGTGGAATGACGAAAGATGGAGCGGTGGAATGACAAAGGGGGCGGGAATGACAATTAAAAATAGTGTATAACAGCACGCTTATTACGCCCATAAAAAAACCGCCGACCTGAATGATCAGCGGTTTCTTTGAATTTATGAGACCAGAAAACTAGCCAACAATTTCGTCTTCATTGAAGAAATAGGCGATTTCGATGGCGGCATTTTCATCGCTGTCGGAACCGTGAACGGTATTTTCGCCAATGGAAAGAGCGTGTGCTTTGCGAATGGTGCCTTCTGCGGCATCCGCCGGATTGGTTGCCCCCATGATTTCCCGGTTGCGGTTCATGGCGTCTTCGCCTTCCAGAACCTGAACCACAACAGGCTCAGAAATCATGAAATCCACCAATTCGCCAAAGAAAGGCCGTTCTTTATGAACGCCGTAAAAGCCTTCGGCCTGGGCACGGGTCATCTGGATACGCTTTGAGGCGACAACGCGAAGGCCGTTATCCTCAAACATTTTTACGATCGCACCGGTCAGGTTGCGGCGCGTGGCATCTGGCTTAATAATTGAAAAAGTGCGGGTGACAGTCATGATTCATTCCTTGATCTGGGTATATCTTAAAAAAGCATCTTAAATTTGGGGCGTTATAATATTTTATGGCCGGAACTGCAACAGAAGAAATCATCCGTTGTATTTTTAGCGAATCCTGTTAAACCCAAAGAAAATTTTAATCCAGAGAATATTTTTCTACCTAAGGTGTATTTATGCTTCAAATTCAGGATATCACATTTCGTATCGCCGGTAAAACCCTGCTTGAAAATACGAGCGCGCGCATTCCGGCGGGCCATAAGGTGGGCATCGTGGGCAAGAACGGGGCTGGAAAATCCACTCTGCTGAAATTAATCACCGGCGAGCTTCATGCCGATGAAGGCACCCTGAAGATACGCAATAAAGCAAAGCTTGGCCAAGTGGCGCAGGAAGCGCCGGGCGGCGCAACAAGTCTGCTGGACACGGTTCTGGAAGCCGACCATGAATTGCAGTCTTTACAAAAAGCCGCTGAGACTGAAACCGATCCCGAAAAAATTGCCGGCATCCATATAAGGCTTGCTGATATTGAGGCCCATACGGCAGAAGCCCGCGCCGCAAGCATCCTGTCCGGACTGGGCTTTGACGGGGAAGCCCAGAGACGGCCCTGTTCATCCTTTTCCGGTGGCTGGCGTATGCGGGTAGCCCTGGCCTGCACATTATTCACCCAGCCCGATTTGCTGCTGCTGGACGAGCCAACCAATTATCTTGACCTTGAAGGTGTGATGTGGCTTGAAAATTTTATCAAGACCTATCCCTTCACCATTATCATTGTCAGCCATGACCGGGATCTGCTCAACAGCTCTGTGACCGCCATCCTTCATTTGGATCAATTACAATTAAAGCTCTATACGGGAAATTATGACAATTTTGAAAAACTGCGCCGGGAACAGCTCGCCCACCGCAGAGCCGGAATCGTCAAGCAGGAAGCCGCCCAAAAACATCTGCAAAGCTTCATTGATCGCTTTAAAGCCAAAGCGTCCAAAGCCAAACAGGCGCAAAGCCGGGTTAAAATGCTCGAAAAAATGGGCCCTTTGGACAGCATCCTTGAAGATAAAACATTTTCCTTTGAATTTCCCAACCCCAAACCACTCGCCCCGCCGCTTTTTACGCTGGATCAGGGCGAAGTCGGTTATTCTGCCGGCAATCCGGTATTAAA
Source organism: Emcibacter sp. (assembly GCA_026982375.1). Taxonomy (GTDB): domain Bacteria; phylum Pseudomonadota; class Alphaproteobacteria; order Sphingomonadales; family Emcibacteraceae; genus Paremcibacter. The sequence goes on from JALSHF010000118.1 coordinate 2,263, forward strand.
ACGGCTCAACCTGCGGCTTGACATGGATGATCGCATCGCCCTGCTGGGCCAGAATGGTAACGGCAAATCCACCTTTGCCAAATTGATTTCCGGACGGCTTGATATTATGGACGGGGAACTCAAGAAATCATCCAAGCTGCAGGTGGGCTATTTTGCCCAACATCAGCTCGATGAATTGAATATGGACGGCACGCCGCTCAGCCATTTAAAAGAACGCATGCCCAATATTCCGGAAAGCCGCGTGCGGGCAAAACTCGGGGCCTTTAGTTTTGGCGCCGACAAGGCCCACACCCGCGTGGAGGATTTGTCCGGCGGGGAAAAGGCGCGGCTGTTATTTGCCCTCATGAGCCTGAATGCGCCGCATATCCTGATTCTTGATGAGCCCACCAACCATTTGGACGTGGAAAGCCGTGAGGCCCTGATCCATGCCATCAATGGCTATGAAGGGGCCGTCATCATGATCAGCCATGACCGCCATTTGATTGAGGCCTGCGCGGATCGTCTGTGGCTTGTTCATGACGGCACCGTGACAGCCTATGATGGCGATATGGATGACTATAAAAAGCTGATCCTGAAATCCCGGTCAACATCGCGGAAAAAAGAAAAAAAGAAAAATATAACCCAAAAAGTCAAAAGCGAGAATCCCGAGCTGACGGCCCTGCGCAAAAATCTGGAAAAGCTGGAGAAGAAAATCAAGCGCATCACCGCAGAAATCGTAAAATATGACCGCGCCCTGAAGAATCCAAAGCTCTATGTCCACGGCGATGTCAGAGCCGCTGCCGCCCTCAAGAAATTCACTGCCGAAAAACTCGACATGTCACTGGACCTTGAAGAATACGAACGGGAATGGCTGGAAATGCAGGAAGCCATGGAAAGACTACTGGCTGAATAACGGGCCGCGTGACCATATATTAAAACACATCCTGACAAAATCACAGAATATGGATATAGTGAATTGAGGAGGGAAAGATAATCCTGAAAATAATTCACATATTGGTCACGCTGTATATCGTCCTGCTCATCCTGATGTTTGTATTTCAGCGCAAGCTTCTGTATTTTCCCGCGCCGCTGTCGGAATATCAATTGGCGGGCAGCGCGCCCTTCACCATATTAGAAATCAGAACAGATGATGGTTTGAATTTGCGCTCCTGGCAAGCAAAAGGGGATCCGGAGAAACAGACTTTTATATTTTTTCACGGCAATGCGGGCAATGCGGCGGATCGCATACCAGCTATGAAGATACTGCTGAAAGCGGGACATTCAGTGGTTCTGGCCGAATATCGCGGATATGGAGGCAACCCCGGAAAGCCATCGGAAGATAAGCTGATTATGGATGCCCGCCGGCTTATGGATGACATAATTAAACAGGGCGTGAATGAGCAGGATATCATTCTCATGGGCCGGTCGCTGGGCACGGGTGTCGCGACCTTTCTTGCAACAGAATATGACGTGGCGGCTTTGGTTCTGATCTCTGCCTACAGCAGTCTGCCAGAGGTTGCGGCCGAATATTATCCCTTTTTTCCGGTCTCGCTCTTAATGCGGGACAGGTTTGACAATCTGGACAGAATAAAAAATATCACGGCGCCATTGCTGGTATTTCACGGGGAAATGGATCGAATCATCCCATTGCCCTATGGTTTAAAAGTCTATGATGCTGCGCAAGGAAAAAAAGAATTTATCAGGCTGCCGGGACAGGGGCATAATGATCTGGATATGGATCAAATCAATCACCATATTCTAAAGCAATTACGGCTCTAGCACAATGTCAGACCTGTTAAGTCATTGCAAATAGTGGGGCGAGTGACGGGTCTCGAACCCGCGACCTCCAGAATCACAATCTGGCGCTCTAACCAACTGAGCTACACCCGCCGTAACTATAAGTGAAGCCCTTTTACGTTCAGTTTGTCATAGGGTCAAGAGAAGAATTCACTTTTTCTACTAGGGTTGGAACCTGTCCGATATTTTAGAAAATAATGCGCTATTTCAGGTATAAAATACGCCATCATTTTATCTGCCTGCTTTTTAATCATTTTATGCCTGTTTTTTGTGCATATTATGTATCTGCGTCATCGTAAACACACAAATTCAGCGGTTTCACTGTCTGAAAAAAGTTGGCATGAATAATGCTTTAACAGTAGTATCTATAACCCTATATTGAACTCACGCATCAAGGTGTCCCGGACATTATGAAAAAAATTGAAGCCATTATCAAGCCCTTTAAGCTGGACGAAGTCAAAGAGGCCCTTCATGAGGTGGGGCTTTCGGGCATCACTGTGACCGAAGCAAAAGGCTTTGGCCGCCAGAAAGGCCATACAGAACTCTATCGGGGGGCTGAATATGTTGTGGACTTTCTACCCAAAGTTAAAATCGAAATAGTGCTGAGCGACGATCTTGTCGAAAACGCAGTTGAAGCCATTCAAACGGCCGCGAAAACAGGCCGCATTGGTGATGGCAAGATTTTTATCAGCAATATTGAGCAGGCCATTCGCATTCGAACCGGCGAGACCGGCGACGATGCTATTTAATTCCCCCTTTTAAATTATCCAACCAATTCAGGTAAATTATCCAACCAATTCAGGAAAAAAGAAATTATGTCAGATATTAAAACTGTCCTTGAGATGATCAAAGAAAAAGATATTGCCTTTGTAGACCTCAGGTTTACCGACCCCAAGGGGAAATGGCAGCATCTTACCATGGATGCCAGTGTCTTTGATGAAGACATGATGGAGGAAGGCGTTATGTTTGACGGCTCTTCCATATCCGGCTGGAAAGCCATCAATGAATCAGACATGATTCTAATGCCTGACCCCAGCAATGTGACCATGGACCCCTTCATGGATCAACCGACCATGGTGCTTTTCTGTTCTATTCTGGAGCCCGCCACAGGAGAAGGTTATGCCCGTGACCCCCGCTCCACAGCGCAGCGCGCAGAAGAATATCTGAAATATACCGGGATCGGCGACACGGCCTATTTTGGTCCGGAGCCGGAGTTTTTCATGTTTGATGATGTGAAATTCGATGTATCTTATAACAGCGCGTCATATACCCTTGATGATGTTGAAGGGCCCTATAATTCAAATCGTCAGGAAGAATATGGCAATCAAGGTCACCGCCCATCCGTCAAGGGCGGTTATTTCCCCGTGGCCCCGGTTGATACCTGCGCCAATATTCGCGGCGAAATGGTTACCATCATGAAAGAGCTTGGCCTGCCCATGGATAAACATCACCATGAGGTTGCCCCTTCCCAGCATGAGCTTGGTATGATGTTTGGTACGCTTGTACAGACGGCTGACCGGATACAGATCAATAAATATGTTACCCACCAAGTGGCCCATGAGCATGGCAAAACCGCAACATTCATGCCCAAACCAATCGCACAGGATAATGGCTCCGGCATGCATACCCATATGTCTATCTGGAAAGACGGCGAACCTCTTTTCGCCGGAAGTGGCTATGCTGACCTGTCTGACATGGCACTATATTATATTGGCGGCATCATTAAACATGCCAAGGCTCTGAACGCCTTTACCAATGCTTCCACCAACAGCTATAAACGTCTGGTACCAGGGTTTGAGGCACCAGTATTGCTGGCCTATTCCGCGCGCAACCGCTCTGCTTCCTGCCGCATTCCCTATAGCACAAGCCCTAAAGGCAAGCGTGTCGAGGTTCGCTTCCCGGATCCGACAGCCAACCCCTATCTCGCCTTCTCTGCGATGATGATGGCCGGGCTTGACGGTATCGAGAATAAAATTCACCCGGGCGATGCAATGGATAAAGACCTTTATGCGCTTCCTCCTGAAGAATTAAAGGAAGTGCCGACAGTTGCCACTTCCCTTGATGAAGCTCTGGAAGCCCTGGATAAGGATCGTGAATTCCTCAAGAAAGGCGATGTCTTCTCCGATGAACAGATAGATGGCTATATCGAGCTGAAGCAGGCCGAAATTGATACGGTAAGGATTCTGCCCCATCCTGCTGAGTTTAAGCTCTATTATTCAGTGTAATAGCTTACTTACTTTTAAAGGTATAAAATTTTTAATCTCGCAGGGGATTTATTCCCCGCCCCTTGGGGCGAGATTGAAGGAGTGAAGCGACGACTAGTGACCGACGGGAGCGCAGCCTCTAGCGGCGCTTGAGCGGAATTCAAAGAAAATAAATACCCCGCTGCTTGGCAGTGGGGATGGTTATTAGCCCCAATCTTCGGATTGGGGCTTTTTATATGGCAATTGAATTTTCATTAGTCTTATGTTAAAGCCTAGCCCATATTATTTAAAAGCATATTGAAAAATTTTTGGGGTATTACATACAGAAACTAAAAAGAAAATTAATATTTTGACAGATTATGAAGATTTTCAAAATAAAGTAAAAGGCGAGAATATTAATCCTCAAACTTTACTGGCGACGGACTTCTTAAATCATTTTAATGAAGTTCATATGCTCTTGGATATGCTGCCCTCAGCACCCGACTGTATGGAAGATATTCTGGAATGGGCACCCAAGAATTATCAAGAACATTTTGCCGACAGTGTTTTTACAGCCAAAGATCTTGCCATAGAGGCCTATAATCATTCCCCCGATGAGTATCGTCTGCCCTTTGAGGAAACCATTGCCAAAATGAATGAGCTGGTTCTGTCCACTGTCACGCAAGTATCACAGCATCTGGCAAAAGATACCTATGAAGATACCCAAAAAATAATCGATGATTATGGCCCTCGAATGATCACTCTTATCGAAGAGTGCGGCGCCATCATTAATGGCGAGAAACACGTGGCTCCGAAAGAGCGTATTGATCATTATTTTGATGAGGATACAGAAAAACTGGACGGCGAAGATCTTTCCCAAAACGCCATAGATGACTTATTCGGATAAATCCTTGGCTATGCCCTAAAATCCTTCGCAGCAGAAGGCAACCATGCGGTCTCTTGTCTGCTCACGTGTTTCAACGCTGCATGCCGTATGCGATAACAAACCAATCCGGTCCAAATGATTGATGGTATGATGCATAACGCCCATGATAAAATGAATGCGCCAATATATGTCTTCTACGGTCAGGGATGGATTTACTTCCTGAAAGTAAGGCACAAATTTATCAAACACATCCACTTCCTGACTTAACACATTCTCCATATCACTGGCCGCCTCCAGATAGGCGCGGGCGAGAAAGCGGATATAGCCGGAAAGCCCTTTTTCTTTTTCATACAGCCAAAAAATAGGCGGCGTCAGCATGGCATTGACCAGCTCCCTTACCGATACAGCGCGCCCTTCTTGCCGGGCCTTGCCCACGGCCTCCTGCAATAAACCTAATCTCTCATGATTCATCAAGGTTGCCCGGCGGACATATACCGCTTGAAACAAGCCTTTTTTCGAACCAAAATAATAATTAACGGCGGATAGATTGACGTTTGCCGCGCTGGTTACTGTCCGGACAGAAACACTCGCGAAGCTGCCCTCGGCAAACAGTTTTTCGGAAACATCGAGAATACGTTCTTTGGCATTCTGCCCTGCGGATTTTTTATACTTCATTCTTTAATCTGCTTTTAAGATATGATAACCAAGCAACAATATCGTTTAAAACATACGTTTAGAAAGCAGCAAGTGCAAGGCTATTTTCTGAAAGATAATCGCAGGATTATTTCTCAGGTTTTATATCTTTTTTAGATACAGCTTCCGAAGCAGTTTTTTTCTTACTATTTTCTTTCTTATGCTGGCCATATTTTCGCTTATGCTGATAGGCCGCCACGGGAATGGTCAAAAGATAAAGCAGGCCAACCACCGACATTGTCGCCCAAATCTGGGTCACCAGCAAAGTCGCGAAAATCGAAATTCCCAGCAAATAGAATAAGACATATTTCCTTTTAATACTCAGTCTCTTAAAAGAAAAGGTCGGTACGCTGCTTATTGTCAAAGCAGAAATGCAGCCAAGATAAATCACACAAAAAACGGGATTCCGGAAGAATTCAATATCCGTTAAAAAATATAAAATCATCGGCCATAGCGCGAGCGCCGCCGCCGCCGGCGCCGGAATACCCGCGAAATAATCCCTTTTTTCCTCTTTATTGGTATCTTCTGCATGGCTCATGGTGTTAAAGCGCGCGAGCCTCAAGGCCATTGATGTCGTATAGATAAGGGCAAGCAACCAGCCAACCCCCTTCACATCCATCAAGGCCCAGGAATATAAAATGACCGCCGGTGCCACACCGAAACTGACAATATCAGACAGAGAATCCAATTCTGCACCAAATTTGGAGGCCCCCTTCAACAGCCTTGCCATTCGGCCATCCAAACCGTCCAATACGCCCGCAATGAGAACCGCAAGAACGGCCCCTTCCCAACGACCAAGAATAGCAAATCTGATGGCCGACATGCCGGCGCATATGGCCAAAACCGTTATGGCATTCGGCACAAGACTGCGCAGCGGGAATAAATGATGATCATTTAAATTAGGCATATTATATTCCTGTGGCTGAGGCCAATTATTCGGCCCTAGCGGATTTCACCTTCGCGGTCATTCTCTTTGGTTTTCTCGTTGGCAATGACGGTTTCACCGGCGACGGCGCGCTGGCCGACACAAACCATGGAATGAACGCCTTTTGGCAGATAAATATCCACACGGCTGCCAAATCGAATTAAGCCAAATCTTTCGCCTGCCTTATATTCCTTGCCATCTTCGGCCCAGCAAAGAATCCGCCGCGCAACCAGTCCTGCGATCTGCACAAAGGCATATTGCTTGCCGGAAGTGGCTTTGAGCAAAAGAGAATGCCGTTCATTATCCACACTGGCCTTTTCAAGAGAGGCATTAAGGAATTTACCCGGCGTATAAACCTGTTTTACGATCACGCCATCTATCGGCACGCGGTTCACATGCACGTCAAAGACATTCATAAAAACACTGACGCGCGTGCGCAATTCATCGCCAAGCTCCAGCTCCTGAGGCGGCACGGCCATACAGACGGACTGTACGACACCGTCCGCCGGACTGATAACGAGGCCCGCCTTTACGGGTGTCACCCGCTCTGGGTCGCGGAAGAAATAGGCACACCAGATGGTCAATATCAGACCAACAACGCCTAAAATATCCAGACCCAATAAATAGAAAAGCATGGTGACGGCACCAAAACCCAAAATGAATTTATGCCCTTCCCGGTGGAAATAGCTTAAAAGCGGTGATATTTTATCCATAATTTTGTCCATTTTTTTCCTCACAAATCATTTGTAAAGCAGTCTGCGATAACCATCAAATCTTTTTATCAAAATCCGCCTTAAACTCATCCAGCTCTGCTAATTTCTGCATAACTTCAGAGGCTTCTTTCTGTTTCTGCCACATGCTGTGATAAACGTCCTTTTGTTTCAAAAGGTCATCATGGCATCCCCGTTCAATAATTTCCCCCTTGTCCAAAACGATTATCTCATTCGCATTAACAATAGTCGATAATCTATGGGCAATAACAATCGTCGTCCGGCTCTTGGAGATTTCCTCCAGAGCCATTTGAATATCAAGCTCCGTATGACTGTCAAGCGCCGATGTTGCCTCATCCAATAATAATATCGCCGGATCCTTCAGGATGGTTCGCGCAATGGCAACCCGCTGCTTCTCTCCGCCGGACAGTTTCAGGCCCCGCTCGCCGACCTCACTGTCATATTGATCCGGAAGGCTCATAATAAAATCATGTATCTGCGCGTGTTTTGCCGCATGCTCCACATCCATAGCCGTCGCATCCGGGCGCCCATATTGAATATTATAACCGATAGTGTCATTAAAAAGAACCGTATCCTGCGGCACAACACCAATTTGCCGGCGCAAGGTTTTTTGGCTCACCTGACGAATATCCTGACCATCAATCAGAATTCGGCCCGACGTCACATCATAGAAACGAAATAAAATCCTTGAAATAGTTGACTTGCCCGCGCCGCTTGCCCCCACGATTGCTGTGGTTGTGCCTGCGGCAACCTTAAAGGAAATATTTTTGAGGATGGGCCTTGTTTCATCATAATGGAAGGACACTTTGTCAAATTCAACCGCCCCGCCATTAATGGCAAGGCTCTTTGCATCCGGCGCATCCATGACATCTGATTTTTTTCGGATCATACCGAACATTTTTTCCATATCCACAAGGGATTGCTTTATTTCCCGGTAAACCATGCCCAGAAAATTAAGCGGCATATATATCTGAATCAGCAAAGAATTAATCAAAACAAATTCACCGATCGTAAATTGACCCTCAATCACACCCTTTGCGGCCATCAACAACACAATCACAAGACCGGTCGAAATGATCACACTTTGCCCCACGTTAAGAACCGCGAGGGACGTCTGGCTCCTGACCGAGGCCGACTCATATTTTGCCAGGGCGACATCATAGCGCCGGGCTTCATGTTCTTCATTGGTAAAATACTTTACCGTTTCAAAGTTAAGCAAGCTGTCAATCGCCTTGCTGTTCGCTTCGGTATCTTGCTTGTTCATTTCCCTGCGAAATTTCAGACGCCATTCCGTAATCGATATGGTATAAAAAACATAAGACGTCAGGCAGATAAAGGTGACCAATGCGTAATAAAATCCAAATTTAGTCCAGAAAACAATGGTGATCAGCACTATCTCCAGCAACGTCGGCAAGATATTGAACAACATAAATCGCAGCAGAAAATCAATCCCCCGCGTGCCCCGCTCAATAACGCGGCTTAACCCGCCGGTTTTACGCTCCATGTGAAATTTTAACGACAGGTTATGCAAATGACGAAAGGTACTCAGCGCGATATTTCTCAAGGCATTCTGGCCGACCCTGGCAAAAACGGCATCCCGTAGTTCGCCAAAAAACAGGCTTAAAATTCGCGCCAGCCCATAACTGAAAATAACGGCAAAAGGAACAGCCAGTGCGACCGTCCCCATATCAGCCTTAAAGCTTCCCTCAGGGCCAATTGTCAAGGCATCGATAGCATCTTTAAACAAAAAGGGGACATAAATGCCGATCAATTTTGCGGTAATAAGAAAAACAAGAGCGAATATCACTCGCGTTCTAAGATCCCACCGTCCCGCCATCCATATGAAAGGCAGCAAGGTCTTTATAGTTTGCCAGTGGTTCTCTTTAACGCCATCGTCAATTTCTTCATTCGCAGCATGAGAAGAGGGTCTGCCATGTGCCATGTTTTTTCCCTGTTGGTCTTTTGTCATACATATGATCGAAACTATACTGAATATGAGACACATTTACAGTTTTTTAAGTCTCTTTAAATATTATTCCCCATATGGAAACATTCTGCCAATAGGGAAATTAATGTGCCGAGAGTAAATAAAATTACAAAGACAGACGATATGGAGAAATCCTCTCCGATAGATTTGCAAGAATTAATGAATGACGTGGCCCTTCAAACGACAGATGTGGCGATCAAATTTCCGTCACGCTTTACCTTCTCATGGCAGAATATTAATTTTTCCGGCCAAATATTACGCTCAGAGAGTCCGGGAATATTTTCCATGAATCTGGTCGCCAACCTTGGTTATATTCCCTTTAGTTCAGAAGATAAAACACGTAGAAAAGACCTGCTGACAACTTTCACGCCGTCTTTCATCAAAGGTGATTACAATCTGTCAATGAATAGCCAGATACAGATGGTTTTATTCACCGAATTTTCCGGGCCTGTAAATGCCAAGCGACTCATGGAGGCCATCACCTACAGCTTGATTGACGTGCGTGATAATTTTAAATCAACCCAAGAGGCCATCACAAATTAAATCAGAAGTCATTCCGTAATAGGCGCCTGTGGCAGGGTAAATTTTTGCCCCGGATAAATCAAATCGGGATCTTTTATCAAACTCTTATTCGCCCCGAAAATAAGCGTATAATGGAAACCCGAGCCATAAAGTTTACGTGCTATATGCCACAGGCTGTTGCCTGGGCGCACAATCACCTCTCCTGTGGCCTTCAAGGGATCAAGGGCTTCGCCGCGAATGAACGGCTGTTCAATACGCACTTCCACATCATCACCTTCCAGCAATTGGTCAATACGAATAATATGTTCTTCAAACCCAAGATCCTTAACGAAGGAATAGGTCCAGATTCCCTCATCCGACGCCCTTACTTCACCGATAAAATCATTATCCAGATAAATCCGCAGACGCGTATTTTTGGTTGCTGAGCCGGAAACGATCGCATTTGCCTTTTCATCATAGTCCAGGGCATCCAATGAAAGACCCTTGGTCAATTCGGCAAAATTTACCAAACGCGGTTTTTGCAGAACCCTTGTGGGGCCCCCGCCTGTGCGCGGGCTTAATATGGCGACAACACCATTTTTTTCATCTTCGTTGAATCGTTCTTCATCTCTTCTGGGGACGGCAACGATAACCACATCACTGGAAAAAACCTCGAATTTTCCGGGCATGCTTGATTTCAGGCTAAGTTCTGTCGGGCCGTTAGGTAAGGGATCATCATACAAAAGCACCCATTCACCGTTTCGATCTGCGACCGCAGAGCCGATTTCCTTGCCATGGGCATAAATATAAATATCACTATTGGGTTCTGCACGTCCCGCGATAACCCCTGTCCCATTTCGGCTGATGCGAACAATATCAAAGCTCGGCAATATTGTATTTTGTATGATAGGGTCTTGCGGCGGCGCGTCAGAGCCCTTTTCTACTGTGGCCTCTTTTTGCAGGGGACTGGACGTCAAAAATTCAGTGGCATTATCATCCGCAAAAAATAATATCCAGACGACGGCACATGCGGCGACCAATGCCAGAAGGATAATGCTGCCGCGCACGACCCAGTCCGACGTCTTCTTTTCTCTTTTCTGCGAATTTTCTGAATGATGTTCTATCAACTACTTACCAAATCATTTTTGTAAAAGCGCGAAAAACTATATACTGCATAAGAGTGGCAATGTCAGTAGTATTTTAAGGCTTAACCTTTTTTATAATTTTTTCTTTAACATACTTGTTGTAGAATAGGGAATGAATAAAGTTAAAAATTGTCAAAACTATGACCATAAGAAAAAGCAAATATTCCTAACCCAAGTCAGCATCAATTTAAAAGGATTCAACGATTAAATGGCTCATATTAATTCTATTTGCGTATATTGCGGCTCGCGGTTTGGCCGAAATAATCATTTTAAAGAAATCGCCACGAATTTTGGCGATATTCTGGCCCGGGAAAAAATCCGTTTGGTCTATGGCGGGGGAAATGTGGGATTAATGGGCATCATTGCCAACGCTGTTATGCGCGGGGGCGGCAAGGTTACCGGAATTATACCAAGGCATCTTGACGAAGAAGAGGTTGGCCTGAAGGAGGCAACAGATTTTTACATTGTCGATAACATGCATGAGCGCAAACGCATGATGTTTGATCATTCTGACGCTTTCATTGCTCTTCCCGGCAGTATTGGCACGCTGGATGAGACCATCGAAGTCATTACATGGAAACAGTTACAATTACACAGTAAACCGATTATAATTGTCAACGCAGATAATTACTGGCAGCCATTTTTGGCCCTCATTGATAAATTTATCCATGAAGAATTCACCAGCAGCGAAACCCGTGATCTATTTTATGTGGTTGATACCGTAGAAGATGTTGTTCCCTTGCTCAAATCATTGCCGGAAATTGATCAGGAAACAAAAAATACCCTGATTTAGGCAGATTCTTTTGTTTCTGCTCTTCACTTTATGGCTCAGCAATGGTAGTTTTGCCAAAATATTGATGAAGTATATCTTTAATAATTTCTTCTCTAAACAAATATCTTCCAACCTCAGGTGCCAGAATTTGGCGCCGTTATTTATAAAGGCATATTATGGCTAAAATCAAAGTAGAAAATCCTGTTGTCGAGCTTGACGGTGATGAAATGACCCGTATCATCTGGGCATGGATCAAAGATAAATTAATTCATCCTTATCTGGATATTGATCTGAAATATTACGACCTTGGTATCGAAAAACGTGACGAAACAGATGATCAGATTACCATTGATGCCGCAAATGCCATCATTAAATACGGCGTTGGCGTAAAATGTGCGACCATCACGCCGGACGAAGAACGGGTTGAAGAATTCGGCCTCAAAAAAATGTGGCGTTCGCCCAATGGCACCATCCGCAATATTCTGGGCGGAACGGTATTTCGTGAACCTATAATCTGTTCCAATGTGCCGCGTCTGGTACCCGGCTGGACCGATCCGATTGTTATTGGCCGCCATGCTTTTGGGGATCAATATCGCGCCACTGACTTTCTTGTTCCGGGTGCCGGAAAATTGACCATAAAATTTGTTCCGGCGGATGGCGGCGAGCCCATAGAACGCGAAGTTTTTGACTTCCCCGCTTCAGGCGTTGCCATGGCCATGTATAATCTTGATGAAAGTATCCGTGATTTTGCAAGGGCCTGTATGAATTTCGGCTTAAACCGTGGCTGGCCGGTTTATTTAAGTACAAAGAATACGATTCTGAAAGCCTATGATGGCCGATTTAAAGATCTGTTCGAAGAAGTTTTCAAAAGTGAATTTGCCGAAAAATTTGCGGATGCGGGCATCACATATGAACATCGCCTCATTGACGATATGGTCGCCTGCGCCATGAAATGGAGCGGAAAATTCGTTTGGGCCTGTAAAAATTATGATGGCGACGTGCAATCAGACACTGTGGCCCAGGGCTTTGGCTCTCTCGGCCTGATGACATCTGCGCTCATGACACCGGACGGCGCCGTCGTCGAAGCCGAAGCCGCCCATGGTACAGTAACCCGCCATTACCGCATGCACCAACAGGGCAAAGAAACCTCCACAAACCCCATCGCCTCTATCTTTGCGTGGACAGGTGGTTTGACCCACCGCGCGAAGCTGGATGGCAATGAGGCGCTGAAAGAATTCTCTGAGACATTGGAGCGCGTCTGCGTTGAAACCGTTGAGCAAGGTTATATGACCAAGGATCTGGCCCTTCTTGTTGGCCCTGAGCAGGCCTGGTTAACATCGAAACAATTTTTTGACAAGATTGATGAAAATTTACAAAAAGCGATGGCATAGTTTTTTCGCTCTGAATTTAACCGTCCCGCGCCCCTTAACCAAGGCGCGGGATTTTTTATGTCTATTCGGATAGAAATGTCTCTGGATCACAGGCCTGTCCATAATCTGTGTGCGGTATAGTGCTATAAGCCTCTTCTATACGCTCCCTCAATACCGGATTCTCATCCAGCAGGTGATGAAACTCCCGGGCATCCAAAACAAAAAAATGACATTTTGATACAGCCATATAACTGGCAGAATAATTTGACTTCTCCATAAGCGACTTTGCCCCGAAAAATCCGCCTTCTTTCAGGATTATTTTTCCAGCCCCATCCTTTCGTGCCACTTCTCCGGACACGATGAGATACATTCTGTCGGCCTGATGTCCTTTCACGGCAATAAGGCTGTTTTTTTCCACAACACGTGAACGTAAATATTTGGCGATGACTCGAATGAGGTTGGCATCCAGCCCGTTAAACAGCGGCACATTGGCCACCAGCCCCCAGCGAATGACAAAATCCCGCTGATGAATCTCATTGGCAAAACCCGATGCAATGATGCCTATGGGCAAGGCATACATACAAACGCCAAAAATCATGACGACACCGCCAAATATGCGCCCCGCCCAGGTGATCGGGACAATATCCCCGTAACCAACCGTGGTCAATGTGGCCAGCGCCCACCATAACGCATCGGGAATGGTGCCAAAGGCTTCTGGCTGAACATGACGTTCCAGATAATACATTATGGCTGCGGCAAATGACGACAGGCCGAGCATAATGATCAATGTGGCCAGCAAGGCGCGGCGCTCGGAATAGAGAACGCTGCCCAATGAAGAAAGAGCCGGTGAATAGCGCATCAATTTAAAAAGCCGCAATAATCTGAAAATCCGCAATAACCGCAGATCAATGCCCAGCGCGTACAAGATTGACGGGGCAATGGCCAGAAAATCAATCAGCATCAATGGCGATGCCATAAAACGAAAGCGAAAACCCATATTGCCTTTTTTATGCGAATTACTGCGGTATTCAACGCAAACCCAGATACGTAAAAAATATTCAATAGAGAAAATAATCAGAGAGAAAATTTCAAAAGCAACCAACAGATGACGGTAGTGATCCGATATTTCCGGCACCGTTTCCAAGGATACCGCCGCCACATTCAGGGTGATCAAGCCAACCATAAAACCATCAAACAGACTTGCCACGCGGCTGCCGCTAAGGCCCATTTCGATAACTTCAAATATTTTCCGGCGTCTTGTCTTCTGAATTTCACCCATAGGATCGCGCCCTGTAATTATAGTTTCCCCAAAATTTCTTCAATGGCTTCAATTGCTTGCGCTGCTTTTGCTCCATCCGGCCCACCGGCCTGCGCCATGTCAGGGCGCCCGCCGCCGCCCTTGCCGCCAACGGCAATACTTCCGGCCCTGACTAGGTCAACGGCGCTGATGATGTCCTTCAGGTCATCGGTCACGGCCGTCAGGATCCCCACCTTGCCATCATTCACAGCAAGCAAGGCAATCACGCCTGTGCCCAATTTCTGCTTGGCCTCGTCAGCAATACCGCGCAGGTCTTTTGCCTGAACCCCGTCCAATATTCGTCCGATAAATTTAATTTTACCTATGGTTTTAATACCAGAATCATCACCCGCCGCCCCGCCGCCCATGGCCAGTTTCTTACGAAGCTCTGCATTTTCCTTTTCGGCCACCTTACGCTCTTCGAGCAATGTGATAACTCGTTCCGGCAATTGCGCTGGCGTTGTTTTCAACAGGGCTACGGCCTCCTGTAAATAATTTTCCTGCGCTGCGATATAATCGCCTGCGGCTTCCCCGGTTATGGCTTCTATGCGCCGCACGCCAGAGGCCACGGCCCCCTCCGAAATAATCTTGAACAGGCCTATATCTCCTGTATGAGCCACATGCGTCCCCCCGCAAAGTTCTACAGAATAATTTTGGGCAGAATAATTTTGGGCATCCTGATCTTCATGACCCATGGATACGACCCGTACCTCATCACCATATTTCTCACCAAACAATGCCATGGCCCCCGCGCTTATCGCCTCGTCCGGCGTCATAAGCCTGGTTTCCGCTGGGCTGTTTTGCCGGATAATCCGGTTAACCTGTTTCTCAATCAAGACTTTCTCAGCTAATGTCAGGGCCTTATTATGGCTAAAATCAAACCGCAGCCTCTCGGCAGAAACCATGGACCCTTTCTGGGTTACGTGATCGCCCAAATGTTTGCGCAGGGCCGCATGAAGAATATGCGTCGCAGAATGATTGGCCCGCACATGATCACGTTGCCTGCCGTCCACTTGCATATCAATAATGTCGGAAGAGGAGAATTTTCCCTTGGTTGTTTTTGCCATATGGACATGTAATTTGCCCAATTTCTTAGCCGTATCAGTGATCGTTGCCGTCGCCCCGCTCGCATTCACAATCGTGCCCACATCACCCATTTGGCCGCCTGACTCGCCGTAAAAGGGGGTTTGATTGGTCAAAATTGCAACCTCATCCCCTTCAACCGCCGTATCTTGCGCTTTGCCATCTTTGAGAATCAGAAGAATTTTACCCTCTGCCCTTGTTGTCCCATAGCCCAGGAATTCCGTAGCCCCATGAGCATCCAGGGCATCAAACCATATCGTCTCGGTCGCTTCGCTGCCAG
>JALSHF010000119.1 GCA_026982375.1 Emcibacter sp.
GTCTTTGGGCATTTCCGTAAATTGCTATCCCTTATTGGATTTGTATTTCTCTGACGCGGATAAAGTGATTGGCGACAGGTCATACGGTGATAATGGCGATATAGTGGCAAAATTGGGAGAGGCCGCCTGCGAAGGCCTGCTGTCTGGCGGTATTTTGCCGGTTATAAAACATATCCCGGGTCATGGCCGCGCAACCGTAGACAGCCATATTGATCTGCCCATTGTTGATACCCCGCGCGAGACCTTATCCAAAACGGATTTTGCGCCATTTAAGGCCTTAAATCATATGCCGCTTGCCATGACAGCCCATGTGGTTTACTCGGCCATAGATGATGAAAACCCTGCTACTCTGTCAGAAAAAGTGATCCGGCAGGTGATCCGGGAAGAAATCGGCTTTAAGGGGGTGTTGATTTCTGATGATGTCAATATGAAAGCCCTGTCAGGTAATCCCTCAAAAAATGCCAAGCAAGCCTTAAGGGCAGGCTGCGATCTTATCCTTCATTGCAATGCGCCGCTGACGGAACGCCGTGAGGTGCTGGAAGCTTTATATGATGTTAATTTGGTCAGTGAGAACTGGATATCGGATATGTTCAAGTCACGCGATGAAATTTCAGAGGTTGATGCGGATGAACTGGCTAAGTGGCTGGAAAAAGTCCTCAAAAATTAATATGTAGGTAACTTAAGTAAATATTGACTGGATTTCACTGATATGGATTTTCTACAGCTGTTGCCTGTGATCGTACTGCCGTTACTATTGGCGATAACATTTCATGAAGCTGCCCATGCCTGGGTGGCCTATAAATTAGGGGATAATACGGCAAAATTACTCGGGCGGGTAAGTTTTAACCCCATTGTTCATATTGATATTTTTGGCACAATAATTTTACCGTTGATGCTATTAATGTCTGGTGGATTTCTATTCGGATATGCAAAACCCGTCCCCATAAACTTTAATAATCTGAACAACCCCCGCAGAGATATGGTGCTTGTTGCCCTTGCCGGGCCGGCAGCAAATATTATTTTGGTCATATGTGCTGCGCTTTTACTGCATGTAGTAGGCTTTTTACCCAATATGGCCGGTGTTTGGTTGGTGGAAAATATTAAATATGCTATCTTTATCAATGCCCTTCTTGCGGTGTTTAACATGTTGCCAATCCCGCCTTTGGATGGGGGAAGGGTTGCGGTTGGCTTATTACCGGATTTCATCGCGCGGCCCTTATCACGGGTTGAACCATATGGTATGTTTATCATAATCGGTTTATTCCTGTTGCCGATGCTGGGGCAGCAAATAGGGCTAGATTTAAATATTTTATGGGCGGTGTTGATGCCCGTCATTGATCTTGTTCAACAATTGGCCGTATGGATCGCGCCAAGTTAATTTTAAGAGAATGCCAGTTAATTTTAAGAGAATGAATGAACGACAAAGAGACAAAAGAGCAATCAGAATTTGACATCCCTCCCCAGAGTCCATTAGATGGTGAAGCGGTTCTGATTCTTGATATTGATGGTTTTGAAGGCCCGCTTGATGTTTTACTTGCCCTCGCCAGAACCCAAAAAGTTGACCTGAAACAGATTTCAATTTTAGAGCTGGTACAGCAGTTCTTAAAATTTGTGGCCGATGCCAAAGTGCAAAAGCTCGAAAAAGCGGCTGATTATCTTGTGATGGCGGCTTGGCTGGCTTATCTGAAATCACGTTTGCTCTTACCCGAAGAAAATTCAGAAGAAGAACTTTCTGCCGAGGAAATGGCCGCCCGCCTGACCTACCAGCTACAAAGATTAAGTGCCATCAGGGAGGTTTCTGCGCGCCTGATGTCACGAAATCAATTAAGGCGGGATGTTTTCGCGCGCGGAATGCCGGAACCCGTGATCGTGACTAAAAATGCCGTTTTTGAATTGAGTTTATATGACCTGCTCAGGGTTTATGCAGATCATAAAACACGAAACGCCGTTGCAGATATTCATATGCATAAAAGAGATATTTATACATTGGACCAAGCATTGGAACGTTTGAAAGCAATGATCGGGCTTGCCGTTGACTGGACGGATTTATACCAGTTTTTGCCAGATTCCAGTCCGGATTCTAAAATGGGAGATGATATGAAGCGGTCTGTTAAAGCAAGCCTGTTCACGGCCTCCCTTGAGTTGGCGCGCGCAGGAAAGGCCGAAATTGTTCAGAAACAAGTTTTTGGCCCGTTATTTATCAGAAAAGCGGATCGTAAAGATTAAGCCGGAATTGAAGAGCAGCCTTAGGAAAAGCCATGGAAACCATTGAACAGACCCGAATAATCGAAGCCTTGCTATTCGCCAGTGATAAACCATTATCTTCTATTGCCCTTGCAGACTGCTTGCCCGAAGAGGTGCAAATTGAGGGCTTGTTGCGCAATTTACAGGAACATTATGAAGAACGCGGCGTGAATCTTGTGGAAATTGCCGGAAAATGGATGTTTCAGACAGCGCCTGATCTGGCATTCTTGCTGAGAAAAGAAGTTGCAGAAGATAAAAGACTGTCGCGGGCGGCTGTGGAAACATTGGCGATTATATCTTATCATCAGCCTGTTACGCGCGCTGAAATAGAAGAGGTTCGCGGCGTATCCTTAAGCAAAGGCATCCTTGACGTATTAATGGCGGCAGAGTGGGTCAGGCCCATGGGCCGACGCAGAACGCCCGGCAGGCCAATGACCTATGGCACAACGGAAAATTTTCTGGTTCATTTTGGATTGAATAGCATTAAAGATCTGCCCGGTCTCTCGGAATTAAAGGCGGCGG
>JALSHF010000120.1 GCA_026982375.1 Emcibacter sp.
CGCCGGCCCCGCCATTATTCTCAATGATCTTGAGGGTCTCCTCTGCATCGCCCCGCGCGGTATGATAATGCAGATAGATATAATAGCCTTGTTTGGCCAGCGTCAGCGCAAGGCATTTCCCAATGCGTTTGCCGGCGGCGGTGATCAGGATGGCCTGCTTCATGACGTTATATATCCAGATCGTTGATGGACATATCGGGACGCTGCCACCATGGCGCGCCGGCCTTGCTTGCCGGGTAATGATCTGTGCAGATAACCTCTGCCGGATCACCGCTAAAGCTCACCATATTGGTCGGCGTTTCAATGATCTCAATTTTTCGGCAGCGAACGGCAAGGCCCTGATCAAATAATATGGCATTTATTTTGGCCATAAAACAAGCCGCCAGAACCTCTGTTGTGGGATCCCCGGGCGTGATCATGATATGAGGCAAATTCTCGGGCTCGGAATTTTTAAAATAATCCAGCATCTGATCCTGACTGGATAATTGCAGGCTGTGATCCACATGATCATCAATCCATTGATGCCAGCGTTTTTTCAGCACGGCGAAGGGGGCCATCATATTGACCGCGCCGTCCAACCGGTCATGGCCTGTACTGATGAGGTAGGCCTTGACATATTCATTATGACCATGGGGGACGAAACACCGGCTGTTCCTGATATTGAACAGACGATGGCTCATGCAGTATCGGCGTGTAAAACAAATCTCAAAGCTCATGCTGGCTTGATAACTCAGTCGTTGCGCCAAGTCCAGAATAATGAGTCCTGTATAATTGATTAATTCCCCAAACGGTATCCGCCGCTTTGGGTTAAAAGAATAGTTGCCGCCGAAGGATCCGCTTCTATTTTCTGGCGCAGACGATATATATGTGTTTCCAGCGTATGTGTGGTGACCGCTGCATTATACCCCCAAACCTCTTCCAGTAATATATCGCGGCTTACGGGATTGCCGTCGGATCTTTTTAAAAATTTTAAAATGGCGGTTTCTTTTTCTGTCAGGCGGATAAGCTCCTGCGTGTTTCGGTTGATCAGTGATTTTTCCCCGGGTTTGAATTGATAGGGGCCGATGATAAAAGAGGCATCTTCGCTTATGGCATGCTGGCGCAACTGGGCGCGGATTCTGGCCAGAAGAATAGCAAATTTGAAAGGTTTGGTCACATAGTCGTTGGCCCCCGCGTCAAGCCCCAATATGGTGTCGCTGTCACTGTCATTGGCGGTTAACATAATGATGGGAATTTTGATATTGGCTTTGCGCATCATGCGGCAGACTTCCCGCCCGTCCAGATCGGGCAGCCCCACATCAAGAATGATGAGGTCATATGTTCCTGCTTTGGCCGCATTAAGGCCGTCCATGCCGGTGCCGGCTTCTGTGACGGCATATTCTTCATGAAAGGCAAGCTGCTCGGCGAGAATGCTCCGAAGATCGCTATCATCATCTACCAGCAGCAGGTTATAATTGTGATCCATGACTTAATCCTGTTCTTTTTTTGCAAGCCTATTATATATAGGTTTATATAACATTCTTTTAACTTTCGGCATAATGGAATTGAAAATGGCTATAGAGCCACGCCCAGAAAAAAACAAGGCCAACAAGCCATTGCTCGATCACAACATCGTGACCGTCGAGCGTGCGGCGGGCGAATTGCGCCGTGGGTTGCCTGTGGTGATCAGTGACGGGCAGGATGTTATCCTTATGCAATCGGCAGAATTACTGACGGATACGTGGATTGACCGATTTCAGGATTTGACCGAAACGCCGCCCGTGATCGGCCTGACCTATCATCGGGCCAATATTTTACGGGTCTTGCCGCGCGGCGGCGATGTGGCGCTGATAAAATTGTCGGAACATATGATCGAATATGGGGCGGCGGCGATGATCCAGTCCATGGCTGATCCAGCTGATGATTTAAGGCAGCCCTTGAAGGGGCCCTTTCATGTGGCGGATCAAGACGCCGGAAAAATTCATGCTGCCGGATTGAAGTTATGTAAAATAGCAAAATTACTGCCCGCAGCGTTATTCTCTGGCTTTATACCCACAGAAGATGGGCCGCAGTGGACCGCGCAGAAGGGGCTGTTGCAGGCGAGCGCGTCCGATATTCTTGAGTTCGATCATCGCGACGGGCAAGCCTTGCGTTTTGTTACCTCGGCCAAGGTGCCGTTGGCGGGGGCGGCGAAAACCACTATGGTGGCCTTCCGTCCGGATGATGGCGGGACGGAACATTTTGCGCTGATCATTGGTGACCCGAACCGTCATGATCCGGTGCTGACGCGGGTTCATTCGGAATGTTTCACCGGCGACCTTCTGGGGTCATTGAAATGTGATTGCGGGGATCAGTTGAACGGGGCCATCAAGCATATGCAGGATTCTGGCGGCGGCGTTTTGCTCTATCTGGCGCAGGAGGGGCGGGGCATCGGGCTGATTAATAAACTGCGGGCCTATCAATTACAGGATCAGGGCTTTGATACGATAGACGCCAATGAACGACTGGGCTTTCACGCGGATGAGCGTCTGTTTGACCCGGCGGCGCAGATGTTAAAAATTTTGGGATTTGACAAAATTCGCCTGTTGACCAATAATCCTTTGAAAGTAGATGGTCTGGAGAAATGCGGGGTGACCGTGACGCAAAGGGTCCCGCACAGTTTTCCGTCCAATGCCCATAATAACCATTATCTGCAAACCAAAAAGAAACGCTCGGGCCATTTGCTGTCCTGAGACCATTGGGCCTGAGACCATTGGACTTGGCCCTGGATTGAAGCAT
>JALSHF010000121.1 GCA_026982375.1 Emcibacter sp.
TCCGACCTTATGGTTGCCGTCTTTGGTGATCTGGGCAAGCATTCCCGGTCAGCCGTTGGCACCAACGCCCTTCCCTTAAATGTCCCTGTGGAAATAGATGCGCTTATTGAAATATCTTAAGGTATCCAATGAATAAAAAATGGTTGACAGATTTTCCTTTTGCGCACCGAGGGCTTCATAACCCTTCCAAGGGCTTGGTTGAAAACGCCTTATCCGCTTTTCATGCCGCCAATGAAACCGGGCATGGGTTTGAGCTGGATATATTGTTAAGTAAAGATAACAGGGCCATGGTGTTTCATGATGTAAGCCTTGATCGCCTGACTAGCGTAACTGGCAAGATTCAGGATTTCACCGCCCGGGAACTGGCAGAAATTAAACTCAAGCATACATCAGACTGCATTCCCCCCCTGTCCAGGGTTTTATCGGAAATAGATCAGGCCTACCCGATTTTGATAGAAATTAAAGGTGACCAAGGCCAACCAGCAGAGATTGCCAAGGCCGTCTTTAATGATATTGAAGACTATAATGGCCCCATCGCGATCATGTCTTTTTATCCTGAAATCATTAAATGGTTTAAAATCAATGCCCCGCATGTCTTGCGCGGACTTGTGGCCACAAGCATAAATGACGGGGAGATGCCAAATGACTTTTTCTCAATTGAGACACAAAAAAAATATGTCGAGAGTCTGGAAGTTGACTTTATCGCCTATGACATTAAGGCACTGCCCAATGACCTTACCGAATATTGCCGAAAGAAAAATATGCCTGTATTAACCTGGACTGTACGGTCTGAGGCCTTACAGAAAAAGGCCGCGCAATATACCGACAATATTATCTATGAAAATTTGAAATTATCGCAGCTATGACGGGCGTCTATCAGGCGAAAACCATCACCAGCCTTTCTGAAATTTCGGAAGAAGAGTGGAACGCATGCTGCTATACCCAACAAACGCGGCGTAATCCCTTTCTGTCCTATCAATTCCTCTATGCCTTGGAAGAAAGTGGCTGCGCAACCAGAGAAACCGGCTGGCAAGCGCAGCATATCCTGATTTACAAAGGCAATAAACTGGTTGGTGTCATGCCGCTGTATTTAAAAAACCATTCATATGGGGAATATGTCTTTGACCACGCCTGGGCTGATGCCTATCAACATGCCTTTCGAAATACTGGCCGAAATACTGGCCAAAATATTGGCCAAAACACGGGAGAGAATTACTATCCCAAGTTACAATCCGCCGTCCCCTTTTCGCCCATAACAGCGTCAAAACTGATGGTGAAACCCTCTGAAATACTGGCGCAAAATACCCGGGAAATTCAAGAGAAAATGCTCATGGCTGCCCTGTCGCTGGTCAAAGAATATCGACTGTCTTCCCTGCATGTAACATTTGCGGAAAAGGCAGAATGGAATTTAATGGCAGAACACGGATTTTTAAAACGGCTGGATCAACAATTTCACTGGCACAATGAAGGTTATGGCTCGTTTGAGGATTTCCTCATGGCCTTGTCATCCCGTAAAAGAAAAAATATCCGCAAAGAAAGAAAACAGGCTGTCATTAAGGGTGTAGATATTGAAATTCTCAGCGGAAAGGACATTACCGAGGAACATTGGGACCATTATTTCTCTTTTTATCTGGAAACGGGGCAACGAAAATGGGGGCAGCCCTATTTAAACAGGCGTTTTTTTTCCCTTCTTGGCGAAAAAATGTCTGAAAAAATTGTTCTTATCATGTGTAAGCGCGAGGGTAAATATATGGCGGGCGCCTTGAATATGCTCAGTGATGACACTCTTTATGGCCGCTATTGGGGGGCCATTGAAGACCATAAATATCTCCATTTTGAGGTTTGTTATTATCAGGCCATTGACTATGCCATCCAGCATGGCCTGCAAAAAGTGGAAGCCGGGGCGCAGGGAGAACATAAGCTGGCCCGGGGTTACCGCCCAGAACCGACCCATAGCGCCCATTGGATCAGCAACCCGAACTTCAGGAAGGCCGTGGCGGATTATCTCGTGCGGGAAAGAGAGATGGTTAAGCAAAATCAGAAAATTTTAATGGATTTTGCCCCATTTAAAAAAAATACCATTAAAAGTTAAGACTGTTACAAAGCCTTATTCGCCGTTAGGTTTTGACGGTTTTTTCTTATATTCTATAAATTTTCCCAAACCGCAGGACGGCCCTTGAATACCGCCAGTTGAATCAAAGACAGTTATAATATCAACGTTACAGAGCCTGCTACTATGAAGTTTATAACTAAAGGCTCTTTCAAAACCAAGGCGCGAGCAACGGCGCGGAAGTTTATTCAGATAGGCCTTTTTGCCCTTCATTTCGAAAAGAATATTATAATCATCAATCACATCTGATCTATCGATACGATTAACACTGATACAGCGTTCAACTTTTCCGGTTTTTTCATATTTTTCAAGGGCCTTGGCCAGTTTATCCTCTTTTGCATCATCCGCCATCGCAAATGCAGGAACCAGGAAGATAGATAAAACAACGGCCAAAACAACATGAGGTTTTTTTACAAGCATAGCTTTTTTCCTTAAATGGGACATTCCCATTGAGATGACTATACAATATCTTTCCTGAATCCAAAATGAACAAAAATATCAGGATAGAATTTTTATTTTACAAATTCTTTTGATTTACCAGAACTGCCGTCGGTGATTTTTTTGATCGGGCCGGTACCGGCTTTAATATCAAATATTAATTTACCGTCTTTCACCCTGACCAGAACCTCTCCGCCTTTGAGTAGCTTGCCAAATAGAAGCTCATTCGCCAAAGGTTTTTTAACATATTCCTGAATGGTTCGTGCAAGTGGCCGCGCCCCATAAAGACGGTCATAACCTTTTTCTGAAAGCCATGTTTTTGCCGCAGGCGTCATATTTATATGTACGTTGCGCTCTTCTAACTGCATTTCAAGCTCAAGGATAAATTTTTCAACCACTTGGCCCATAATATCCATGGAAAGATTTTTAAAGGGTACCGTGGCATCAAGACGATTTCTGAATTCCGGGCTAAAGAGCTTCTTGATGGCTTCTTCATCATCGCCTTCGCGCACGTTTGCGCCAAAGCCCATGGCTTCTTTGCTTAATTCCACAGCACCGGCATTGGTGGTCATCACAAGTATCACATTGCGGAAATCAATTTTCTTGCCATTACTATCGGTAAGCTTTCCATGATCCATGACCTGAAGCAGGATATTATATATATCCGGATGGGCCTTTTCGATTTCATCCAGCAAAATAACGCAGTGAGGCGATTGATCCACGGCATCCGTTAACAAACCACCCTGATCATAACCGACATAGCCCGGCGGCGCGCCAATCAGGCGGGAAACAGAATGTCTTTCCATATATTCCGACATATCAAATCTGTGCAGTTCAAGCCCCAGAAGGCTGGCCATCTGTTTGGTCACCTCTGTTTTGCCGACCCCTGTCGGGCCGCAGAATAAATAGCTGCCGATAGGCTTGTTATCTTGCCGCAACCCCGCCCGAGACAGCCGGATCGCATCGGTCAGCACTTCAATGGCCTTGTCCTGCCCGTAGATCACCCGTTTCAGGTCTTTATCAAGGCTTGCCAATACGGCTGTGTCATCTTTGGAAACAGATTTTGCGGGAATGCGCGCAATTTTAGAAACCACGATTTCAACATCTTCGATGGTGATTTCTTTTTTACGCTCTTTCTTTGCCAGTAACATTTGAAATGCCCCGACCTCATCTATGACATCAATGGATTTATCCGGCTGTTTGCGATCAGTAATATGGCGTGATGAAAGATCCACGGCGGCGTCGATAACGTCATCACTATAGATGACGCTATGATGCGCCTCAAAATATTTTTTCAGGCCTTTTAAAATTTCTTTGGTTTCAGGAATCGTCGGTTCTTTAATGTCTATTTTCTGGAACCTTCTGAGCAACGCCCGGTCTTTTTCAAAATGAGACCTGAACTCTTTGTATGTTGTGGAACCAATACAGCGAATGGCCCCGGATGACAAGGCGGGCTTCAACATATTTGACGCATCCATCGCGCCGCCGCTGGTGGCCCCTGCCCCAATGATGGTGTGAATTTCATCAATGAAAAGAATGGCCCCTTCATAATCCTCTACTTCAGTCATAACCGCCTTGAGCCGCTCTTCAAAATCACCCCGGTAGCGGGTACCCGCAAGAAGCGTTCCCATATCCAGACAAAAAATGGTGGCATTCAGTAAAACTTCAGGGACTTTTTTATCGACAATATGAAGCGCCAAACCCTCGGCAATGGCGGTTTTTCCAACGCCCGGATCACCTACATATAGCGGATTATTTTTTGACCTGCGGCAGAGTATCTGAATAGTACGCTCCACCTCATGTTTGCGTCCGATTAGCCGGTCAATTTTACCATCTCTTGCTTTCTGATTAAGGTCAACGCAATATTTCTCTATGGCAGTTTCTTGTTTTTCTTCACCGCCCAGTTCATCATCTTCGCCAAAAATACTATCGTCTTCACCTATTTT
>JALSHF010000122.1 GCA_026982375.1 Emcibacter sp.
GTCGATTTGGCCAGACCATGAGACACATAGCTCACTGCGTCCAACCTTGTCATATTATATTGTTGCAGGAAATATACCGCATGACTTTCCCGTTCTGAAAAAATAGCAATAAGAACATTTGCGCCGCTGACTTCCTCGCGGCCAGAGCTTTGCACATGCAAGATTGCTCTTTGAATAACGCGCTGAAAACTGGATGTTGGCGTTGCTTCTGCGCTCTGATCTGTTTTGATATTATCAAGCTCTTGATCCAGATATGATTTTATTTCTGCCCGAAGCTGTTTGAAATTAATATCACAGGCCCGAAAGACGGCCACAGCATCCTTGTCATCCAATAGCCCGATGAGCAAATGCTCCAAGGTGGCAAATTCATGTTTGCGCAAGTTTGCCTCACCGATTGCGCGGTGCAGGGTATGTTCAAGGTTTGGCGAGAATGTCGGCATTAGTGATTACTCCTTTTCCAAAGTGCACTGAAGGGGGTGTTCATTGCGCCTTGCATCGTCAATTACCTGCATAACCTTCGTTTCTGCAATTTCAAAACTATAAACGCCGCATATTCCGACGCCTGTTTGATGGACATTTAACATTATCTGTACGGCCTCATCTTCTGATTTTTGAAAATACTTCAAAAGAATATGCACAACAAAATCCATTGGCGTATAATCGTCATTCAGCATGAGAACTTTATACATGGACGGTTTTTTCGTCTTGGGCTGCGGCTTCGTTAAAACGCCGGTCTTGTTACCCGCCTGATCGTCCTTTTGGTCTTCACTCATTCGTTCTGCCATTTTAATTTTAAAATCATTCATTCTATAGTCATTCATCTATAGATAGATAGTTCAAAGCAGATTTAAAGATATAAATCAGAATTCATCCAACTTATTTCCGGTTTCTACCTTAACATTTCAATCCTAATGCAAGGTTAAATAAATTTCCAGTTGCAATGGCTATTCAATCATTCTCAATTTTATTAAATCAGATGACCAAAAAAAAGGGCCCGAAATATATCGAGCCCTTGTCTTAAAAACTTTGGTTAAAACGTTAAATTAACGCGCAACCGGAAAATTGTATTTTGCAGCCACTTCTTCATAACGCGCCTTTAAAGGCTCAGTCACTTCACCGGCTGTATTTGACAGATTTTCATTTGCGCGTGATGATTCAGCAACAAATTCATCATAACGTGCTTTAAACATACTTGCCTGTAGTTCAAAGAATTCAGCAGGCGTTTTTGCAGAAAATAATGTTTTTACATCAGCAACATTCTTTTCGATGATATTTTTAGAATTCTCAATGAAGTCTGCATTTGTCTTTTGGGCAACCTTAACGGCGGCATTGCCAGAAGCCACAAATGCCGCGTAATTTCCTTTGCTGAATTCAGCAACATTATCAAGATTGATTGTCGCTTCTTTTACAGTCTTTTCAACAGTTTCCTTAACACTCTCAGCCGCAGCTTTAAGCGTCGTTTCAACTGTTGCTTTTTTTGATGTTTTTGCTTTTGTCATAATATTATCCTTTATAAATTTTTAGTCGCTAATTGTGCGGTGCAATATAAACATAGGCTGTTTTTACCGGAAAACATCATGACTGTCAATCATTTATTGTGCGGTGCAACAAAAGCTTCATAAATACAGAAAAATATTATAAAAGAACCTCGCGGGCCTGATTAAGTTTTGATGCGAAATAGTCTGAACCACCCTGATCGGGATGAACCTTTAACATCATTTTGTGATGGGCATTTTTAACAGTATCCGGATCCGGATTTCCAGAAAGACCCAAAATATCAAGGGCCTCTTCACGTGTCATAACGGCATTACCTTTACGGTTAGCATTATTGTTTGTATTGATATTCGCCTCAGAACCACTACCAAAGAACCGCCATAAGCCGCCTTGCGCTGATAAAAAGGCCAGCAACCCCAATATGCCGCCAATGGGCATGAGCTTTGCAATGATCACAAAGAAAAGTGCCAAAAGTCCGAACACTGCCGCAAAACTATATCGGACAATTTTCTTTGTTCTTGGGGAATTAGAATTCTGCATAAAACGCGCAATAACGTAAAACAAGAATATAAAGCCGGCTAGAATCAAGATAATATGCATATTTTATGTCCTATTCAGCCGCATTAATTTTAAGGCTATTCCAGCCCGGAAGTTTCAAATCATCCATTAATCGCCTGATTTCCTGACGCGCTGCCACATGGGACATGGTCATTTTTTCCTTATTATTACTAAAATCCACAAGGGTTAATCCTTTTGGAAATAACTCTCGATAAATTACACGCTCCCCAAAGCCCGGGACATATCTGAAAGCGACCCGCTTTTGAAGCTCCGTCAACACCTCATGAACCCGCCGCTTGTTTTTAGCATCCAGTGCAGAAGTACGGTTCCTTAAAACGATCCAGTCGATCGTCCCGCGATCCTTCATGGCCCGGATTTTACGCGCTTCCCAAACCATTTCACTATAAAGGCTGAGCTTTTCCACTTTATAGGTATCCGGACTGACTTTTGCCAATAGATCGACATCCACAAAACTGTCATTTACCGGCGTAATCAATGTGTCCGCAGACGTATGGGCAAGTCTGGAGAGGAAGCTGTCACTGCCTGGGCAGTCTATAAGTATATAATCAAATATTGGTTTCAATTCATCAAGCAGGGAAGAAAAATTCGCCGTATCCTGTTGATCCATTTCCCGAATGCTATCCCCTTCAGCGCGTTTCAGCACATGTATTTCCGGCATAACCAGTTTTAAATTATGCTGCTTTGCATAGGCTTGGCGATTTTCCACATATCGTGCCAGCGATTTCTGGCGGGCATCAAGGTCAATGATTGCCACAGTATAATCCCGTTCAAGAAGGCTAACGACAATATGAATGGCGGATGTTGACTTTCCTGAGCCGCCCTTCTCATTACCAACAACGATAGTATAGGCTTTATTATTTTTATTTGGGCTTGTCATACTGGCTCCCCTAAAATCTTGGATACTAAAACTCTTAAATCTAATCTCTAATCTAATCTCTGGTGTTTTTTCGAACATCTCAGTATAAACTGGCTAATATCATCTTGCCAGACAATGTTTATTGCTAAATGACATTTTATTGATTTAATATTTTAATGATTGGCCGAAATGTACAAACGATCAAACCATAATCCCCTCAAAGACACTATTCTAATCTTCATTGCAATAGTGTTCTTCTTTGGCGCCCCCATTCAGCTTGCAAACTGGCTGGTTTATAAAGCGAACCAACAGGTTTCGCCGATTTCAATGATCAAAAATATTCAGCTTCGTGATGGCGATCATGCCATGAGATATCTTGCCTCATATGGGTTTGACATGAAGAAAATTCGCCGCAAGGCCAGCGCGGTGCCGGAAGTTTACTTTGCCAATGTTCCCCGCGAACTTGTTCGAATGAAGGATGTGCGGATGAAAAAAGAATTATTTTTATCTTCATTGCTGCCGCCCGTTTTGAAGGTAAATGAAATAATTCGCCAAGACCGCAAAAAACTTAAAAAAATGATTCTCAATATTACCCTTGGCATGGATATATCAGAAATTGATTATTATTGGCTAACCCGAAAATTGAGCCAATACAGGGTTCAGGTCAATGATATTCAGGACTTCGTGACGCGTACGGGGGAAATATTTGAAGAATTGCTCAATAAAATGAATATTATCCCCCCCGAGTTGGCACTGGCCCAGGCAGCCCAGGAAAGCGGTTGGGGCACCTCTAGGTTCGCCCAGCAAGGGAACGCATTATATGGGCAATGGACATGGGGCGAGGGTTGTGGCATGGTGCCGCAACAACGTGATGAAGGCAAAACACACCGAATGAAATGCTTTAAAAATATCATAGAAGCCGTTGATAGTTACATGCTAAATCTGAACACGCACAGAGCATACAAAGCCTTAAGACATGAAAGGCGCGCCTTTCGTGACGATCAGGAAATCAACGTTTTCCCCTTGGTGGAAACCTTGGTTAATTATTCGGAAGAAGGCCCGGAATATGTGGAAAAAATCAAAAATATCATTCGGGTAAATAAATTAAGTGATTTTAAAGATGCCCGGCTAGAAAGCTCCCCGCCATATAATTAATAGAGTACGGAAATAGGTATGATTGCGTCCACAGTAAAAATTATTCGCGCAAAAAAAGAACTTCGGACCCAAATCAAAAAATGGCATATGAAGGGCTTAAGAGTTGGTATGGTGCCGACCATGGGGGCGCTTCATCACGGGCATTTATCCTTGATCAAAGAGATTCAAAAGCATGTGGACAAAGTTGTTGTCAGTATTTTTGTTAACCCAAAACAATTTGGCCCGAATGAAGATTTTGATAAATATCCAAGGCAGGAAACCGCAGACATTAAAAAGTTAACCGAAGTCCATACAGATCTGCTTTATGCCCCGAGTGCGAAAGAAATATATCCTGACGGCTTTTTGACCAATGTTAAAGTTACCAAGATCACCGAGGGACTTTGCGCCTCTAAACGCCCCGGACATTTTGATGGTGTTACAACGGTGGTCACCAAGCTTTTGTTGCAGTGTTTGCCTGATGTGGCTCTGTTCGGCGAAAAGGACTTTCAGCAATATACGGTTTTAAAACAGCTCGCCGATGACCTGGATATTCCGACCGAAGTCATATGCGGCAAATTGATCCGGGATGAAGACGGCTTGGCCACTTCATCCCGGAATGTTTATTTAACCCCGGATGCGCGTCAAATTGCCTTGGAAATTCCAAGAACCTTAAGGCGAATAGTCGATGAGGTTGAAGGTAATATCTGCTCAATTGAAGAGAGCCTGAACAAGGGAATTGAACATCTTCTTAAATCTGGTTTTAAAGAAATACAATATCTGGAGATTCGCAAATCCCGGAATTTAGAACCGGTAACCGATGTCATAACGGAACCTTCCCGTGTTCTGATCGCGGCGGTTGTTGGCGGCGTCCGCCTCATTGACAATATGCCAATTCAAAAACCAAGGTAAATTATATCAAGCCCATTTTTCTGAGCTCTCTGGATAATTCCAGCGGCATATCATCTGTTTTTGTCCCTTTTGCAATATCTTTTGGCGCATCCGATTCTGCCAGATATCGCCATCCCTGATGAGGCCGGCGCGGCTGGCTTTCTGTGCGAATAATCGCTGTATCCATAATGATCTTGCATTTTTCCACGTCATCAATTTTGATGCTCTCTAATCCAATGATTTTCTGGCGAAGCTGAATAAAACCTTTAATGATCCAATAAATGGATCCACCGTCCAGTATTTCTTCTGCCCGCTTTGGGCGAAATCTTGTCACATGATAATTATAGGGGGTTCCATCCGGAAGTTGATGCTCCCTGCCCTTTCTGACATCGATGAGATGTTCGATACTATCAATTCCGACACAAAGCTTTAAAATATGAACGGTCATGAGGCCCCTAGATTAAGAAAATCGACGCGAGGCCCAGAAAAGCGAAAAAGCCAATCACATCGGTCACGGTCGTTACAAATATACTGCTGGCCAAGGCCGGGTCAATGTTAATTCTATCCAAACCTACCGGGATGAGAATACCCGCCAGGCCGGCCATCACCATATTAATTATCATGGCCGCAGAAATAATAAAGCCAAGAAGTGAATTGTCAAAATAGACAAAAGATAACCCGCCGATAATGATGGCGATCACCGCACCATTCAAGACGGCTATAGAAAATTCCTTAAAAATAACCCGTTTTATATTAGAGGAGGTCAAGTCTTTTGTGGCCAGGGAGCGAACCGTGACCGTCATTGTCTGTGTACCGGCATTGCCGCCCATACTTGCCACGATTGGCATCAATACGGCCAGCGCGACCATCTGTTCAATGGTACCGTCAAACATGACAATAACCATAGAGGCGATAATAGCGGTGCCAAGATTCACCAAAAGCCAGACAATACGATTTTTTGAGGCATCAAAGACAGATTCTGTAATATCAGTTTCCCTGACGCCCGCCATGCGCAGGATATCTTCTTCGGCTTCCTCGTCAATAACGTCCACCACATCATCAACCGTGATCATACCAATCAGGCGGCCATTCTTATCCGTCACCCCCATGGATGTCAGGTCATATTGACGGAACATATGAGCGACTTCTTCCTGGTCTTTATCAGCGGGTATTATTTTAGGGTCAGTGTTCATAATTTCACTGACCGGCACGTTACCATCTGTTCGAATAAGCTTGTTTAATGAAACCATACCAACGGGATGATGAAGTGGGTCAACAATGAAAATTTCATAAAATTCTGAAGGCAATTCCTCTTCTGTTCTTAAAAAATCTATAACCTGCCCTACTGTCCATGCACCGGGAACCGCGACAATATTTCTTTGGACCATGCGGCCCGCACTGTCTTCAGGGTAAGACAGCCCCTCTTCAACAGCAAGCCTCTCTTCATCCGGCATGGCGGCAATAATCCGGCTACGGTCTTCTTCGCCAATATCCTCCAGGACGTCAACTGCATCATCACTTTCCAACTGCGTGATCGCCTTGATAACAACCTGATCATCCATTTCGCGCATGATCTGGTCAAGTGCGTTATCTTCCAGTTCCGTCAGAACTTCCGGATCAAGCTCAGGGCCAAAATGGGAGGTAAATACTGTGCGATCTTCTGCGCCGAGCTGCTCGTAAATCTTGGCAATATCCGCTGAATGCAGTGGCCTGAGAAGATACTCAAGCTGTTCCGCATCATCGTCCCTCAGGGCATGAGAAATTTCCTCAATCAGTTCGGGCGTGACTTCGAACATATCCTGATGAGAAATAATCTTGTTTTTATCCATTTCTGGAAAATCGCGCGTTTCCATGAGAGCCTTTCTCCAGATTAATCAATTAAATGCTGTCTGGTTA
The DNA here is from genome assembly GCA_026982375.1 of Emcibacter sp. Taxonomy (GTDB): domain Bacteria; phylum Pseudomonadota; class Alphaproteobacteria; order Sphingomonadales; family Emcibacteraceae; genus Paremcibacter. The sequence continues at coordinate 6,848 of JALSHF010000122.1, forward strand.
TTGAATGGAAATTATCTCATCTTGCAACGGGATAATGCAGCCCTTGCAATCCGGAACGATGTCATTCTCCTGATGATGGTAAATAATGATTTTTTTAGCTTCCGGCAACATATCATTCATTTTTGCCTTCCGGTAAAACCATGGCGTGATAAAAAGAGCATCAAGAACCGGCAATTCCTTCAGTGCCTCCAGATCCTCCGTATCACCAGTAAAAAACAGGCTTTTTCCATGCCATTTTACAAGGTATGAATAATGTTCCGTGTTTGCATGCGTGGTTTTTCTCGGGGTAACATTTATGGGGCCATAGGTAATAACCTTGGCCATTTTAATGATTTTATTTCGCTCCAATTGCTGGGTGACTTCCTTTGGGCCAATAATTTTCCAGTTTTGTTCCGTGAATAATAACGGCGCGAAATGATCCAAATGCCTGTGAGTAATGAGGGCGAGCACATTTTTTACGGTACCCGCAAAATTAAAATCATATTCCATATATCCATAAATGCCGGATTCATAGGGAAAATCCGTCACCAGAGTAAAATTTCCATCGGTAATTCGAAAAGCTTCATTGCCTATGAATTGCGCCTCAATAGATTTAGAGGATGCCGTATCAATTTGGAAAAAAGATATTAGAAAGATAAATAATATAAGAAATGAAGGATTTTTTCTTTTCATCATTTTGAACCCCTAAGTGCCAAATATTTCATTTCCCGGAGTTTACATCATTAAGCCTTAAACAACAATCTTTCTCAATATACCGGATTATCAATTGAATTTGGTGAAATGCTTAAAGAAAATTGATCCTCAATAATGAAAATTATTGCTTTTATTTACAGTTTGGTATCAAATGCGCCTTATAAAAGATTAAAGCATAAAATATATGTGAGTTCCGGTTGATCAAGAGGACGTAAATAATTACCAGTTTAATCAAGAAATTGAATGGACTAAGCGCACGCCTTTTCCCTGAAAGACAGTTGTATTTCAGGACTAACGGTGTCGTACGTTTTATTTCCATCTCCCATAGAACCCAAATATTTATCTCTCTGGGGCTTATTTCTATTCTGTTATGGTCTGCTGTGACTTCATATAGCTATATGTATCGCGCAAATATTCTGGCTAAAAAGAATATGGAGCTTGCCGCAGCGCAAAAAAATTATGCGCAGGCCAATGATCAATTCAGTAAACTGAAAAACGACATTCAAAAATCCACGATTGCCCTTGAGCAGCGCCAAATTTATCTGCAACAACTCATGGATGAAGACAGATCTCTTTCCGAGAGTATTTTACCTAAAGAACAAAACACCAATGTGGATAAGGCTTTAGGTGGTGCAAGGGATACTGAACAAAAGAACAGACTTTTACCCCTGAATATCAGTAATATTCAGGATGGTACAAATATTCATGTAAAACAACAACAGCAGCTTGCGAACTTACATTTCAATATTTCCCGCATTGAACAGCAACAACAGAAGCTTGCTGAAAAAATGATTGCTCATATCTCTTCAAAAATTGATTATGTCGAATACACCCTTAACAAATCAGGCATTAAAAGCAAAAAGCTGATACAGCTGGCCGAAAACAGACCCTCTCTGTCCATGGCCATGGGCGGCCCCTTCATTCTTTATTCCGAGAATTTTGACATCAACTTTTCCAAGTCCGAACCTTTCGCCAAGCTTTATTCTCATTATAATCGATTGATAGACCTTGAAAGCGCCATGCAGCATATTCCCATTGGAAAACCCGCCAAAAAATATTACATCTCAAGTTCTTTTGGTATTCGTAAAGACCCCTTTAAGAAAAAATGGGCCCGGCATCAGGGCATAGATATGGCGGGTTGGTGGGATACGCCGATCTATGCCTCAGCCAATGGTACCGTGCTGAAGGCCGGCGTGAACGGGGCATTTGGTAAATTCATCGAAATAGATCACGGAAATGGCTTTCGGTCACGATATGGTCATCTTTCCAAGATAAAAGTCAAAAAAGGTGAGCAAGTAACATTAGAGCAGGAAATTGGTTTAATGGGTTCAACAGGCCGCAGTACAAGCTCTCACCTGCATTATGAAATCTGGTTTAATGGCAAGCCCATTAATCCCATGAAAATATTTAAGGCAGCAGATAATGTTCTCAAAATCCAACGACAAGAGTATGATAGTTAACACAATGAATAAAACAACACGCCCCGCAAATTCCGCCCCATCGATCATTGGTTCTGACGTTTCCATTAAGGGCGACCTGACAACCCTTGGTGAAATACAGCTTGACGGCACAATTGAAGGGGATGTTCGTTCAGCCTCCTTAACCGTTGGCGAACATGGTTGCGTCCAGGGTACGGTGACCGCAGAAGAAGTCATTGTCAAAGGCGCCGTCACCGGACAGATCAAAGCCCGCAACATCCGGCTCGAAAAAACGGCGAAGGTCAAGGGTGACCTGTTCCATGAAACGTTAAGCGTAGAAGCCGGTGCCTTTATCGAAGGAAATTTGACCCATAAAAATAACGCGGTTCAAGACAATCCTGCGAAAACCAATGCCCCCGAGGTCAAAACCACCGAAAAGAAACTGGCTTAAGAAAAGAAATGACTTAAGTCAGGTCTTCAACGGCATCTGAACCGCCATGAACCCGCGCGGCAAGAGCAGCATTAAGAAATAAATCAATTTCACCGTCCAGAACCTTGTCAGGCTGGCCGGATTCGACACCTGTGCGCATATCCTTGACCATTTGATAAGGCTGCAATACATATGAGCGGATCTGATGTCCCCAACCGATATCTGACTTACTGTTATGGGTTTCGTTGGCCGCATCCTCGCGCCGCTGTAATTCAGCCTCATAGAGCCGGGCTTTCAGCATATTCATGGCCGTGGCGCGGTTTTTATGTTGTGAACGGTCATTCTGGCATTGGACAACGATATTCGTGGGTATATGGGTAATACGAACGGCGCTATCGGTGGTATTCACATGCTGCCCCCCGGCGCCAGACGCGCGGTAAGTATCTATGCGCAGGTCTTTATCTTCAACATCTACCTCAAAATTATCATCAATCACCGGAAAAACCCAGACACTGGCAAAACTTGTGTGGCGGCGGGCATTGGAATCATAGGGTGATATACGCACAAGACGATGAACGCCGCTTTCGGTTTTTAACCAACCATAAGCATTTTCTCCGGTGACCCGAATGGTCGCAGATTTAATGCCAGCCTCATCACCGTTATGCTGTTCAATCAGTTCAACCTTGTAACCACGGCCGTTCGCCCAGCGGCTGTACATTCTGAGCAGCATATTGGCCCAGTCCTGACTTTCCGTTCCGCCGGCACCTGAATGAATTTCAAGATAAGTATCATTGGCATCGGCCTCGCCCGAAAGCAAGGTTTGGAATTCCAATTCCCCCGCTTTTTCCGTTAACGCCTGTATGGCGGCTTCGGCCTCCTGAATGATGTCTTCAGCCCCCTCCATTTCGCCCATCTCGATCAGTTCAATATTATCACTTAATTCCTGATCCACGTCGTTGCAAAGATTGATCGACTGCTCAAGGCGATTCTTTTCCTGCATCAATTTTTGGGCGTTCGCGGGATTGCTCCAAAGGTCAGGGTCTTCGGAAAGGGCTGTCAATTCGTCCAGTCTGTCTGTGGCAACATCCCAGTCAAAGATGCCTCCTCAGCAGTTCGAGCGACTGCTTGATTTTATCTATTGAGGTTTGAATTTCGGCTTTCATAATATTGTGCAATCAAATAAAATTAATATATTCCGCCAGTACCCGTGCGGAGCTTTGTCTTTGTTTGCACCAGAGAATTAAATCCGTCAAGTACTTCGCCTTTTTTTGTTGGAAAAGACCCCTGACGGAACGCCTCAAGGATTGTGCCTTTCTCGCCGACAGCGGCAATTTGGCCCGTTACGGGGTTGACCCTGACAAGCCTGACACCCTTGGGGATTCGGAAGGGAATAACCGGAGAAGATTTGGTTGCAGCGGCCATAAAATCCTTGAATATAGGGACGGCGACCGAGGAGCCTTCTTCGCCTTTACCCAGCGAGCGGGGCCGGTCAAAACCAACAAACACGCCAACAACAAGGTCTGGCGAAAAGCCAATGAACCATGTATCAAAACTGTCATTAGACGTCCCTGTTTTGCCGGCTAATGGCTTGCGAAGTGACCTTATCCTGATGCCCGTTCCTCTCTGTACAACACCTTCCATCATGGAAACCATCTGATAAGAGGTCACAGGGTCTAATATCTGCTTGCGATTATCGGGGATATCCGGTTCCTTTTGATGGCGCCATTCCTGAAGGCTGCAATTGGGACATTCTCTCTGGTCATGACGGAAAATGGTTTTGCCATAACGATCCTGTACCCTGTCAACAAACGTCGGGATGATTTCTTTGCCGCCATTGACAATCATGCCGTAAGCGCTGGTCATATTAAGAAGCGTGGATTCACCCGCCCCAAGTGCCATGGACAATACGGCGGGCATATCATTCATGATATGCATACGTTCCGCGATTTCAACGATACCGTCCATTTTCAAATATTGCGCAAGCCGCACCGTCATCAGGTTACGGGATTTCTCAATCCCCAAACGCAATGTACTGGCCCCATAGAATTTATTGCTGGAATTCTGCGGCTTCCACTTGCCAAGACCATAACCCTGTTCAATGACAAACGGTGCGTCAAGCACCAGACTTGACGGTGTGAAGCCATGCTCAAGAGCAACCGCATAAACAAAGGGCTTGAAAGCTGATCCCGGCTGCCTTTTGGCCTGGGTCGCGCGGTTAAACTCACTGCGCTTGAAATCAAAACCGCCGACCATCGCCAGAACACGCCCCGTATGAGGGTCCATTGCCACCAGCGCGCCATCTATGTCCGGAATCTGCCTCAATCCATATGTTCTGGTTGCTTCAATTTCCTGAAGCAATGAAATATTATCTACCTCAGTCTTTGGGCCAGTTTTGGGGCCAGTTTTTGGCTCAGCCTTTGATTTAAAAACCTCTTCGACGACGATGACATCTCCGGCTTTAAGAACCTCGGTGACGGCTTTAATCTTTGGTCCTAAATATTCTTTTTTCTTCCATGCCCTTGCCCATTTTACTTCATCCAGATCTATTCGGCCCCGGCTACCTTCAGCTAAAAGAATACTGGCCTTCTCCTGGCTCACTTCTGTGACCAAAGCGAGCTGCCACGTCTTGATACCAAGCGGAATATCGCGTTTGACAATGGCCTTCAAATTATCCAGTTTTTCGGTAATATTTTCCATAGTCTCAATCATTATGCGGTCAATCGGCCCACGCCAGCCATGACGTCTGTCATAGGCAATCAGGCCTCTTTTCAGCTCCCGCTCGGCAATGATCTGATATTCCGGAGACAGTGATGTTTTGACAAATAAACCGCCTTCATAAAGTTCCTGGGTACCATACATAGCTTTAAGCTCACGGCGCACCTCTTCTGTAAAATATTCTGCTTTGAAGGTGCGGGTTTTGTCACGGCTTATGGTGATAAGCGGCTTATTCTGGGCGGCAAGTTTTTCTTCATCCGTGATAAAGCCTTCATCATGCATTCTTTTCAGAACCCAGTTTCGGCGTCCCACGGCACGATCATATTTACGGACGGGGTGATAGTTATTGGGCGCCTTGGGCAAAGCCGCCAGATAGGCGATCTCATCCAGTTCCAGCTGATTGATTGATTTGTTGAAATAGCTGAGCGCGGCAGCCGCAATGCCATATGAGCCATAACCCAGATAATTTTCATTCAAATATAATTCCAGGATCTGATCTTTGCTGAAGGCTTTTTCAATTCGGTATGAAAGAATGGCTTCTTTAATTTTCCGCTCATAGGTTTGTATCCCTGACAAAAGGAAATTTTTAGCCACTTGCTGGGTAATCGTCGAAGCACCGACTTTGCCGCCACCGGTAAAGATATTCTTGGCATTGGTCACTACCGCCCGCATCAAACCGAGGTAATCAAGCCCCCCATGACTGTAAAAATTTTTATCTTCCGCAGAAAGATAAGCTTGAATAACGCGCGGCGGAACGGCGGATATGGGAATAAAAAGTCTTTTTTGTTTGGCAAATTCTGACAAGAGGCTGCCGTCTCCCGCATAGATACGGCTTACGATTGGCGGCTCATAATTCGCCAGTTGTGTGTAATCTGGCAAATCCTTGCCATATAAATTCAGAATGTAAATAATCCCAACGGCACCTGCAACGCCGCTGATCAAAACAGCCACGATAGTGCCGCCCAATATATTAATTAGTATTTTACGCTTTAAAATTGTCATGATGATGAAATCTTAATCCATAATAAATCAAATTACTTCCGCATTTTAAGACCTAAACATGTCAGCATAATGACGTGATCAGGGGGAACTTCTGATCGTTAATTGGCCACATATGTCTTATTGAAAAAACGATCTGAGCTTTAACGA
>JALSHF010000123.1 GCA_026982375.1 Emcibacter sp.
ATAAATGGGCATCAGATGCGTCGTTAATATAAATGGGCATCAGATGCGTCGTTAATATAAATGGGCATCAGATGCGTCCTTGATATAGTCAAGTCAGGCGGCTCTTATCTCAATAGCCGCCAGTTTGATAATACGATAACTTGCCGTTACGGCCAGTGAGGCTATGATGGTGGCTACGGCAAAATCCGGCCAACCCGTTCCGGTAACGAACACCCCGGATGCGGCAATGATAATGGCAAGGTTACCAATGGCATCATTGCGTGAACACAGCCAGACTGACTGCATATTGCTATCCCCCACCCGGTAGCGATAGAGCAGTATGGCACTGACCAGATTAGCTATAAAAGCAATGACCCCCATCGCGCCCATAATTTGATAAGATGGTATCTGGCCACTGATAAAATAGTAAATCATCTGACCAAATACCCATAGCCCAAGCAGGCCAAGACTGACCCCCTTGAACATGGCAGCCTTTGCCCTGACCGCCAGAGGGTAGCCCAAAGCGAGCAGCGTTATGGCATAGGTCACTGTATCCCCCAGAAAATCCAGTGCATCGGCCTGTAACGCCACGGAACCGGCGAAAAAAGCCCCGCTGAATTCCGCAAAAAACATAACGCCGTTGATGATCATAACGATCCACAACACCCGGCGGAAGGATTTCACCTCTAGCGCCTCTTGATCAATATCGTCATGGCCGCAACATCCTGACATTAAACCGTATCCTCCTCGTGGTCTTCTTTAATATGCACAACCATATCCCGCACCATGTCCCGTATATGGTCATCCACCGCAGAATAGAAAATTTTCCGGCCTTGCCGATCACTGGTTAAGATACGCGCCGCCTTCAACAGGCGCAAATGATGACTTACGAGTGATGGGCTAAGCCCCAGCCCTTCGGCAAGAACGCCAGAGCTTATCGGCGCGCCCAGACAGGCATAAACGATCCGTAACCTGCTGGCATCCCCCAGCAGATGAAATATCTCCGCCAGCTCGGTGGCATCATCTTCATATAATTGTTCCATAACATTTATATATCAATATTTGAACAGTTATTCAAGTGTTAAATTGCTTGTCTTTTAAGGATATAAATAGTTTACATTATCGTTATTTTTTCTAGGACTTTCTTCACGGCTTTCTGTAGAATTCGATTCATGAATAAATTATATCATTATTGGTTCTCCCCTTTTTCCAGAGCTATCCGTATGGTGCTGATGGAAAAGAATGTTGAATTTGAACTGGTGCTTGAGCTTCCCTGGGCGCGGCGGCAAGAATTTCTGGCGCTTAATCCGGCGGGGACTGTGCCGGTCATGGTCATAGAGGACGGCCCGACCCTAAGCGGAAGCTATGCCATTCGTGAATATCTGGAAGAAACCAATAGTGATAATCCGTTACTTGGGGAAACAGCGCCCGCGCGGGCGGAAATACGCCGCCTGATTGACTGGTTTGATGTGAAATTCAATGAAGAGGTTACTTCTCTGCTCATTACTGAAAAGATCATGAAACGCTTTCTGAAGCTTGGCGTGCCCGAGGCCAGTAATATCCGTTGCGCGAGTATCAATCTGAAACAGCATTTAAAATATATCGAATATCTGGCAGAACGGCGCAATTGGCTCGGCGGCGATGATCTCTCCCACGCCGATATCACGGCGGCAAGCCATCTGTCCTGCATAGATTATCTGGGTGATGTGCCATGGGAGAATTTCCCGGGCGCGAAAGACTGGTATGCCCGCATTAAGTCAAGGCCTTCTTTTCGGCCCTTGCTCAAGGACCTGATTGCCGGACTGCCGCCGGTGCCCCATTATAAAAATCTTGATTTTTAATCACGATGCCGGACGAAACAGCCGCCAAAAACTACATCATTAAAACAGCAAAAGAGGCAGGTTTTGATGTGATACGGGTCACTGACCCTTCCGGATTAGAGGTAAATGCCGCCTATTTTCAGCAATTTCTCGATAAAGGCCATCACGGCGACATGGACTGGATGAGGGAAAAAACAGACAGAAGATCAGCCCCCCGCGTCCTGTGGCCCGATGTAAAAAGCATCATTCTTTTAGGTATGAATTATGGCCCTGACCAAAATCCTCTTGATGCCTTGACGTCAAAAAATATCGGCAATATTTCGGTCTATGCACGCGGCAAGGATTATCATGATGTGGTCAAGAAAAAACTAAAACAGGTGGCCCGTGATTTGCACAATAAATTTGATGCCGATGTCAAAGTTTTTGTTGATACGGCCCCTGTTATGGAAAAGCCTCTGGCGGCCAAATCCGGCCTTGGCTGGCAGGGCAAACATACTAATCTGGTGAGCCGTGATTATGGCTCATGGCTCTTTCTAGGCAGTATTTTTACCACCCTTTCGCTCAGCCCCGACCCGCCCGAAACTGATCATTGCGGCAGCTGCACCAAATGCCTTGACATATGCCCGACGAACGCCTTTCCAGCCCCAAATCAATTGGATGCCCGGCGCTGCATATCCTATCTTACCATTGAATATAAGGGCCATATTGCCGAAGAATTCAGGAAACCCATGGGCAATCGCATTTATGGCTGCGACGATTGTCTGGCGGTCTGTCCATGGAATAAATTTGCCAAAAAACTGGATGAACCCGCCTATCTGCCCCGCCCGGAACTTATCCATCCAGAATTGGGTGATTTGATTGAATTGGGCGATGCTTCCTTCCGACAGGTTTTTTCTGGCTCCCCCATCAAGCGCATCAAAAGGGACTATTTTATTCGCAACGTCTTGATCGCCGCAGGAAACAGCCAGAATATCTCACTTATTCCCAAAATCATCAAACATCTTGAGGACCCCGCACCCATCATTCGCGCCATGGCCGTCTGGGCGCTTGCTCAATTATGTGACGTTAATGAATTTGATAACTTAAGGAAAAACCACCGCAGCTGCGAGACGGATCAGGATGTCCTTATAGAATGGGACAGATAAAAAAAGGAGGTGCAAGCACCTCCTGTATATAAAAATTGATACCCTGGATTAATCATCCATTTCTTTTTTGCCTTTTTCTTTCATATGGTCTTTCATATGTTCCTTCATTTTCATTTTGTGCATTTTCTTCTTTTCTTTATAGGCTTTACAGGCTTCAGGGTCTGCCGCACATTTCTTTTTCCAGGCTTCTTTTCTTGCTTTTTTCTCAGCTTTGCAGGCTTCAGGGTCAGCCATACATTTTTCTTTCATGGCTTTCTTTTTGGCTTTCCAGGCCTCTTTATCCGCTTGACTCATATCTTTTTTCATCATCATCTCGGATTTGTTCTTATCGCCTTTTTCTCCGGGATGGCTGATGGCCGGCGTAATCATAAATGATGTCGCCGCAAAGATTGCAACGAGTAATTTTGGTGAAAATATTGTCCGTATCAATTTATTCATGGTCAACTTATTCATAAGATAGTCTCCTGTTAAATATTGATATTCCCAATCGAATTATAGCAGCCACAGGTTGCTCAACAAATATGTCCTAAATGTGGCGGCCCGTCAATCCACCTTTAGCAAGTCAAGGTTTTCTTGCGCTAACTCCGCATGTTCAGACTCAGGATAGAGCGTTAGAATTTTTTGCCAAACCAATTGCGCGTCAATTTTGTTGCCAGATGCGCGGTATAATATGCCTTGCTCCAGCAGAATATCCCGATGTTCCGGTGCCAATATCATGGCCTGCCTTAAATCCAGCCGCGCTTTCAGAAAATGCTTTCTTTTACGATAGGCTTTCGCCCGTTGCAGAAACCCCGCAAAATCCTGCTCATCCTGTTCAATGGCGTGGGTTAAATCCTCAATTGCGGCTTTATATTGACGGCGCAATATCTGCAAAGTGCCCCGCTCCAGATATAACGCATGAAGCAAGGCGCGGGCTTTGATCAATGATGACCCTTGCTTAATAGAAGAAAGTGCAGAACTATAAGCCAAATAAGATTTATTATAATCCTTTGCCGCCTTCCACGCCAATGCTGCCTGTAAATATAACTCCAAAGCGAGTTGATCATTTTTTTGCTGCCTGCGAAAATCAGATTTTGCGCTAATAACCAAATTTTCTGCCAGTTTTTCCAGAAGTTGGGCCGCGGCCTGCGGCTTGCCTAATCCCAGCAGAGCAAGCGCCTTACAATGGCCTGCCGGAACCCCGCCCGCAAAACCCGTTGTGCGCCCAAAAATCCAGTCCGTCGCATATTGTACCGCCTCAGCCTGTTTCTCCGGCTCAGAGCTTTGCGCCAGCGACATACATCTCTGATATTTTTGAGATTCGCTTTCATCCGCCAATGCGGCACTCATAAAAAGACTATTTATAACAATCAAAGAGAATAAAGATTTCATTTGCCGGGATATGACCTTAAACTTCTATCAGATCAAACCATTATCATGATTTTTCCGGCAAGAATATGTCGAAAACAATAAAATGAGAAAAATAATGTATAATAAATTATTTTGTTTTGGGCTGGGCTATACCGCGCGGTATTTAATTGACCATCTGAAGGACCAAAATACGCCTTGGCAATTCAGCGGCACATATCGCAGCTTACGAAACCCGCCAGCACCGGCCATATCCGAATATATATTTAACGGCGCTCACCCCATGGATCACGCTGCGGCCATTTTATCTGATGTCAGCCATATGCTTATTTCCATCCCTCCGCAGGAAAATATTGGTGATCCTGTTCTGCAATATCATGCGGCGGAAATCTCAAGGCTGAAAAACCTCAAATGGCTCGGGCTGTTATCCACCACGGGCATATATGGCGATCAAAAGGGGGGCTGGGTGGATGATAACAGCTTGCCAGCCCCCACGTCAGTCAAAGGGCAGCAAAGGCTTGAGGCTGAGCAAGACTGGCTCAAAATGCTTCATGACCATCAAATCCCTGTACATATCTTCCGGCTTGGCAGCATTTATGGGCCGGGCAAAGGCCCGTTGGCCAACCTGCGCGCCGGGCGGGTCAGGAAAATCATAAAGCCGGGGCAATTTTTTTCGCGCATTCATGTAGCCGATATTGCGCAGGCCCTGTCGGCCTCCATAACCTCGCCCAATCCGGGCATGACCTATAATCTGGTGGATGATATGCCCGCATCCAGTTCTGAAGTCATTGACTATATATGTGACCTACTGAACCGCCCCCCTCTGCCGCCCCTTGATTACGCAGAAGCCGAAATGTCACCCATGATGAAAATATTCTATTCGGAGAATAAACGTGTGCGTAATGACCGTCTCAAACAGGAACTTGGCATAACCCTGAGATACCCCACATATAAAGAAGGCTTTTCCGCATTGATCAAGGGCCAATAAGGCCAAAGGCCCGCACCGGGAAAGTCCCCATTCCCTTGACCTTTACCGGTACCGCATAGAATTTGAACCCTGTTTCCGGCAAATCCCGCAGGTGTGTCATATGCTCAACAATAGGAATATCGGCCCCCAGCAGCGTTGAATGCACCGGGCGGGAGTTGCCTCTTGTATCATCAATATTATGGGAGTCAATCCCCACAAGAACCGCCCCCTGATCCCGCAGATATTCTGCGGCCGCCTGATTTAAACAGGGGTGATCCTCGAAATACTGATCACTGCCCCAGTGACCGGACCAATCGGTACGGATCAAAACTGCCTTTCCTTTAATATCCGCACCGGAAAAATGCGCCGGCGTGATTTCCCGCACATCCGGGCCGATATTTATCACCAATCCGTCCAGATTGGCCAGACTGGAAAGGTCAAGTTCCGACAGGTCCTTGCCTTCCTCAAAACGATGGAAAGGCGCATCCAGATAAGTCCCCGTATTGGCCACCATATCAATACGGCCAATATGAAACGAAGTACCTTCCTCATAAATCTGCTCCGAAGCTTCCCGGCTGAGGTAATCACAGATAATCGGGGCGGGCAGACCTTTATAGGTGATCATGCCATGCTCTACCACATGGCTGACATCAATGAGTTTTTGAGTTTTTCCGGTCATGTCAATTCTCCAGAAACTTCCTTCACCAGCTGGCACAGCCGTTTCAGGTCGGCGTCCGTTGACAGGCGGTGGTCGCCGTTTTTGACATAAGTGATCACCACGTCTTCGGATGTGAGCCTGTCTGAAATGCGCTGAGCCGTCACTGGCGGCACATCCGGGTCCCGCATGCCCTGTATCAGGCGCACAGGACATTCAAGGTCAATCTCCCCCTCCAGCAACAGATGATCATTACCTTCATTAAGCAATGTCATGGTCATGGGATAGGGATCATCGCCGTAATCACAGGCTTCATAATATACCCCGTCCCGCTTTAAAGTTTCTTTGACCTCATCAGAATATTTATCCCAGCATAATTCCCTGGTAAAATCAGGGGCCGCAGCCAAGCCAACAAAAGCCTTCACCCGTTCTTTTCGTTTGAGCGCCGTTAAAAGCCCGATCCAGCCACCCATGCTTGATCCGACCAATATCAACGGCCCTTCTGTGACCTGATCTATAATCGCTGCGGCATCTTCGGCCCATGCCCCGATGGTGCCATCCATAAAATCACCGCCGGACTGCCCATGCCCCGAATAATCAAACCGCACATAAGCCTGACCACGGCTCTGGCAGAATGCGTCCAAAGCCACGGCCTTTGACCCTTCCATATCAGACATAAAGCCCGCAAAGAAAACCACTGTTGGCCCTTTTCCATCCAGTTTCCTGTAAGCCAGTTTGCGGTCTTTGTGCGTGATGTAATCCATAAGCTTTCCTTCTCGACATATTATCCAAGTATATTTATAAGTTTATGACTTTAAAACGCAACTGCTACTTGACACTCGGGGATTTCCTTATAATGTCACGCAGGAAATCAAATCAGAAATATGCCAGAAAAATGAGCGATCAGATGAGTAAAAATGGAACTGTAGCCTTAACCCTGCCGGACGGCAGTGTCCGTAGCTTTGATGGGCCGGTAACCGGCAGTATGCTGGCGGCGGATATTGGGCCGGGACTGGCCAAGGCGGCGATAGCGATCGTGGTGAACGGCGAGCAATGGGATTTAAGCCGGCAAATCACGCAAAATTCACATGTATCCATCATCACCATCCGGGACGAGGCGGCCCTTGAAATTCTGCGTCATGATGCGGCGCATATTCTGGCCGAGGCGGTAAAGGAATTATATCCTGACACCCAGGTGACCATTGGCCCTGCCATCGACAATGGTTTTTATTACGATTTTGCCCGCGAAACGCCTTTCACCACAGACGACCTTGTGATCATTGAAAAACGCATGGTGGAAATCATTGAGCGCGACGAAGAAATCATCCGCACTGAAATGGGCCGGGATGAAGCCGTGAAATTCTTCCGCGACATGGGCGAAGATTATAAAGCCGAATTGATCGCCGCCATCCCTGAGGGCCAGGCCATCACCCTGTATAAACAAGGCGGTTTCATTGATCTGTGCCGGGGGCCTCATCTGCCCAGCACCGGTAAACTTGACAAGGCAGCTTTCAAGCTGATGAAGGTCGCCGGTGCCTATTGGCGCGGGGACAGCAATAATGAAATGCTGCAACGGATATACGGCACGGCATGGCGGACAAAGAAAGAGCTGAAAGCCTATCTCACCCGTTTGGAAGAGGCCGAAAAGCGTGACCACCGGAAGTTGGGCAAGGAAATGAAGCTGTTTCATTTTCAGGAAGAAGCCGCCGGCATGCCTTTCTGGCACCCCAATGGCTGGATCATATATCAGCAGATCGAAGCTTACATTCGCCGCAAGCAACAAAAATATGATTATAAAGAAATCAAAACACCGCAGCTTGTCGACCGGTCGCTTTGGGAAAAATCGGGCCATTGGGAGAAATTCCGCGAACATATGTATACGACCGAGGCCGATGGCCGCGCATTGGCCTTTAAACCCATGAACTGCCCCTGTCATGTTCAGGTCTTCAATCAGGGAATCATCAGTTACCGCGATCTGCCTCTGCGGCTGGCGGAATTTGGTTCCTGCCACCGGTATGAGCCATCGGGCGCGTTGCATGGACTGATGCGGGTCCGCAGCTTTGTTCAGGATGACGCCCATATTTTCTGTAGAAAAGACCAAATCACCGAAGAGACCATTACTTTCTGTAATATGCTGATGGAAATTTATAAAGATTTTGGTTTTGATGATATCAAAGTAAAATTTTCTGATCGCCCCGATATTCGCGCCGGAGAGGATGCGACCTGGGATGAGGCAGAAAAGGCCTTAATAGAGGCCGTGGATAGCACAGGCCTTGACTATAGTATGAATCCCGGCGAAGGGGCCTTTTATGGGCCAAAACTTGAATTTGTGCTGACCGATGCTATTGGACGGGATTGGCAATGCGGCACCCTGCAAGTGGATTTTGTTTTGCCCGATCGCCTTGATGCCAATTTCATCGGCCCCGATAACAGCAAACATCGCCCAGTTATGTTACATCGGGCAATTTTAGGCTCTTTTGAACGTTTTATTGGCATTTTGATCGAAGAACATGCGGGACGCTTCCCCATGTGGCTCGCGCCCACTCAGGTCGTGGTCACCGGCATAACCTCCGATCAGGATGATCACGTTCGCACCGTCTATAAACAGTTAAAAGCCGCCGGGCTTCGCGCTGAAATAGACCTGCGCAGTGAAAAGATCAATTATAAAATCAGGGAACATTCCCATGCCAAGACTCCGGCCATCTTTGTGATCGGCGGACGCGAAGCCGCAGAGAATACCGTCACCATCCGGCGATTAGGCTCTAAACAGCAGGAAACCATTGATTTGACGACCGCAATAAATAAACTGAAAGCTGAATCCCTTGCCCCTGATCAAAGACCTGATCAAAGATCGGGGCAATGACCATTGCAATTTATTTGTTTTTCAGTAATAAAGAATAAAATTGCACCATTTTTAACAATTAAGCGGGCGACAACAGGCCCCGCAGGAGGAAATTAAATAGTTAAACGACCAATGCAAGGCCCACCATCCAAAAAAGGATTACGGGTCAATGAAGACATAACCGCAGCTGAAATCAGATTAATTGATGACACTGGCGAAAACCATGGCGCCGTGAAGGTTGAAAAAGGCCTGACCATGGCCAAGGCAGCAGGACTCGACCTCGTAGAAATTTCCCCAAATGTGGTGCCGCCGGTTTGTAAAATTCTGGATTATGGCCGGTTTCGCTATGCGGCGCAGAAAAAGGCCAGCCTCGCCAAAAAGAAACAGAAAACGGTCGAAATCAAGGAAATAAAACTGCGTCCGGGCATTGAGAAACATGATTATGACGTAAAAATGCGCGCTGTTGATAAATTCCTGACTGCCGGCGATAAAGTAAAAATCACCCTAAGGTTCCGTGGCCGCGAAATGGCCCATCAGGAATTGGGCATGGATGTGTTACGGCGGGTCGAGGCGGACTTTAAGGAAACGGCCAAGGTAGAACAGGCACCAAAAATGGAAGGCCGCCAGATCACCATGGTGCTGACGTCAAAGTAATTCCAAGAGATAGTTCTGGGAAACAATTCCGAGTCGGCCCTGATTTAACTTAGAATCTTTATAAAAAGCCCCTTAAGTTTAACGCCCATAGCTTGCGTTGATTTTTGGGCTTTTTTGCTGTATAATGCATCATATATTGTGCCCCCATAGGTAAGCACATCATGGTACGGTGGAGGATAACAGCTGAATCTGCCTACGTTACCAGAGCAAGAACCCGTCAGTGACCCACACGTCCGGCGGGTTTTTCAGTCCCTGCCGTTATTGACCAAAAACAGACCATCACATTTCACTGGACATTTCACTGGACATTTCACTGGATTTTATTCACTTTATAGCCCTTATCCTCAAGCATCTTCAAGACACTGTCCGGCCCGGCAAGATGAGCCGCCCCAACCACGACAAAGACTGTTTTTCCGCTGTTGATATGACCCTCTATGGCGGGTATCCAATTGGCATTACGATTAACCAGCAAAGCCTCATATATACCTTGATATTTCTTCATATCATCAACCATGGTTTTGCTGATTTTGTCACTATCCCCGGACGCCCATGCGGTAAGATAATTATCCATCACCGCCTTGAAATCATCCAGTTGATCCAATGTTTCACTCAACATGGCGGCCTGCACATCAAGGGGGTGGTCAATGAGCGCCATCATCTGATCACTTGCCGTTTCAAGGCCGGTTAAGGCCATATTGCGCTGTTTGGCCAACCCCTCCAGATATTTATCCACGCCGGAATTTGGGTCCATACCATTTGACATGATGGTCAGGATCGACAGATTCATGGCCATGAACCACGGCTTCATCTTCTGCGCGGCGGCTTCTTCCTGGCCCATAAGTTTTTTGGCATAGATCAGCATTTTTGCATAACGATCCGCATCCAGATGATTCTTTAAATTATCCTCGCCGCCAAAAAAACCATTTTTAATCAACAGGCCCTGAATTTGTGCCGTGGCTTTGGGCGTTAATTCGGTTTCCATCACCAACTCATCCGCAGTTTCAAAGCTGCTTTGAATGATGCCTTCATACCATTTGTAATTTTTAGGCAAAAGATGAAATGATCCGAGAAGATATGTTGTATTCTCCCCCTTTTCCACGGCCCATAACGCCGGTTTTGCATGAACAATGTCTGTTTCCTGCGCCCCTGCGGGGATGGACAAGACCCATAAACCCAAAAACAATGCCGCGAGCGAGCGCATAAAGTAACGCCTGTTCATCACTCTCAAAGCCGTAACAATCATAGAAAATCCCTCATGACATTTATAAAATATTATTCCTGAAAAAAGATTAGATATTAATCATGGTAAGAACAAGGCTATTTTAATATAAACATATGCTAAATCCCCTTGCATAACCTGTCAAAGGGGGATATATACCTCAACTTCATTGAGTGGTATGGCAGGGCATGCCTCATCACTCGGAAAGCTTGCGGCAAGGGATTGCCGCGCAATATTTTTAAAAAGGAAAAGCTAAATGCCCAAAATGAAAACGAAAAGTAGTGCCAAAAAGCGCTTCAAACTCACCGCTTCCGGAAAAGTACGTGCGACCCAGGCTGGCAAACAGCATGGTATGATCAAACGTTCAAACAAGCAACTCCGTAACCAACGCGGCACAACCATTCTGTCCCCTCAGGATGCGCGAATCGTTATGAAATTTCTCCCGAACGGTTGATAGGAACATAAAATGGCACATGTAAAAAGAGGCGTGACATCTCACGCACGTCACAAAAAAGTATTAAAACTCGCAAAAGGTTATCGCGGCCGGCGGAAAAACACGATCCGTATTGCGATACAGGCCGTTGAAAAGGCCGGTCAATATGCTTACCGCGACCGGAAAGTTCGCAAAAGAACATTCCGCGCCCTGTGGATTCAGCGTATTAATGCGGCGGCGCGCCAGCATGATATGACTTATTCACGATTTATGAACGGCCTGAAGCTTGCAGGCATCGAACTTGACCGTAAAGTTCTGGCTGATCTGGCCGTTCGCGAACCGGATGCTTTTAAAGCGATCGCGGGTCAGGCGCAGGCTGCGCTTAACGCCTGATGCACTGGTTACATTTCGGATCGACAGAATCCGGAAATATGGTTTATAGTTAGGGAGCCTGCTGATTTTTTTCAGTAGGCTCCTTTTTGTATTTTTTAAGATAATTTTTTATTGGGTTATAAATATGGAAGACCTCCAGAAGCTGGAAACAGCAATTATCGCCGAAATCACCGCTTGTGATGATTTATCCCGGCTCGAAGATATTCGCGTCGCCGAAATTGGCAAAAAGGGCCGCGTCAGTTTAATGATGCGCGAAATTGGCAAAATGTCGCCCGAAGAGAAAAAAACCTTCGGCCCAAAATTAAACGCCCTGAAAAACAAAATAAATAATGCCATCGCGGATCATAAGGCAGAATTGGAAGCACAGGCATTAAATTTGCGCCTGCTGTCAGAACATATTGATATCACCCTGCCCAGCTCCCCGGAAAATCTTGGCAGCATTCACCCGATCACCCAAGTGATGGACGAAGTGGCCGAAATCTTCACCGAAATTGGCTTTAGCATTGCTGAAGGCCCCGAAATAGAGGAAGATTTTTACAATTTTACCGCCTTGAATATCCCCGAAGAACATCCCGCGCGTCAAATGCATGATACATTCTACCTGCCCGAGGACGCGGATGGCAACCGCAAGCTCCTGCGGACCCATACCTCCCCCGTGCAGATCAGAACCATGATGTCTGGCCCGCCGCCGTATCGAATCATTGCCCCCGGGCGCACCTATCGCTGTGACAGTGACGCGACCCATACCCCCATGTTTCATCAAGTAGAGGCCCTGGTCATTGATAAAGATATTCACATGGGCCACCTGAAATGGTGCATCGAAGAATTCTGCCGCAAGTTTTTTGAGCTGGATAATGTGAAAATCCGTTTCCGGCCAAGTTATTTTCCCTTCACCGAACCCTCAGCCGAGGTTGATATTGGCTGCGCGTTCAAGGATGGTGAAATCCTGATTGGCGAAGGCGATGACTGGCTTGAAATTATGGGCTGCGGCATGGTCAATGCGCGCGTATTGGAAAATGTCAATCTGGATCCGGGTGAATATCAGGGTTTTGCCTTTGGTATGGGCCTTGACCGGATCGCCATGTTGAAATGGGGTATTCCCGATTTGCGGGAATTTTTCGCCGCTGATTTACGGTGGCTGAAACATTATGGTTTCGCCGCCCTTGATATCCCGTCACTCAGCACACAAAACCATAAAACGGGAGGAAAATAAGATGAAATTCACCCTTTCATGGCTTAAAGAACATCTTGATACCACGGCTTCCATCACGGAAATATCCGAAAAATTAACCGCCATTGGCCTTGAGGTTGAGGAAATCATAAACCCTGCCGATGATCTGGCCCCCTTCATAATTGCCGAGGTTATCGAAG
This sequence comes from Emcibacter sp., assembly GCA_026982375.1. Lineage (GTDB taxonomy): Bacteria > Pseudomonadota > Alphaproteobacteria > Sphingomonadales > Emcibacteraceae > Paremcibacter. The sequence continues at coordinate 12,826 of JALSHF010000123.1, forward strand.
CAGCCCCCCATCCTGATGCCGATAAACTTCAGGTTCTGAAAGTTCATACCGGAAATAAAACAGTGCAGGTTGTCTGCGGCGCACCCAATGCGCGGGCCGGCCTGAAGGGGGCATTCGCCCCGTCCGGCGCCACGATTCCCACCAATGGCATGAAATTAAAGCCGACCAAAATTCGCGGCGTGGACAGCAATGGCATGATGTGTTCAGAGCGGGAGCTTGGGCTTGGCGAAGACCATGATGGTATCATTGACCTGCCCGCTGATGCGCCGGTCGGGGTGAAATTTGCCGATTATATGCTCATGGACGATCCGGTGATTGAAATTGCCATCACACCAAATCATCAAGATGCCCTTGGTATATACGGCATTGCCCGCGATCTGGCCGCCGCCGGCCTTGGCCGTTTAAAAGAACCGGATATCTCGCCTGCAGAAAGTAAGTTTAACTGCCCGCAGAAAGTGGTTCTGGCCCATGAAAAATCCTGCCCCGTTTTTGCCGGAAGATATATTCGCGGCATCAAAAACGGCCCGAGCCCCGAATGGCTACAGAATAAATTACGCAGCCTGGGCATGAAGCCAATCTCTGCGCTGGTGGATATTACCAATTACCTGACCTATGACATGGCGCGTCCCCTGCATGTTTTCGACGCGGACAAGCTGCAAGGCGATATTGTGGTTCGCCGCTCCAAGGCCGGCGAGACTTTATCCGCCCTTGATGACAATGATTATATATTACCGGATGATGCCTGCGTTATCACAGACGATAGCGGCGTCATTGGCCTTGGCGGCATCATCGGCGGGGCAAGCACAGCTTGTCAGGATGATACGGTGAATGTCTTTTTGGAGGCCGCATGGTTTGACCCGATCACCATTGCCATGGCCGGCCGGAAACTGGGTATCGACAGTGATGCGCGCTATCGTTTTGAGCGGGGCGTTGATCCTGAAACCATGTTGCCCGGCATTGAGATCGCCACAAAATTAATCCTTGATATTTGCGGCGGGGAAGCCAGTGATGTCGTGGTGTCCGGCAAAACGCCCACCATATCAAAAACCGTGTCCTTGCGCCCGAGCCGCGTTGGCCATCTTGGCGGCGTTGATGTTAGCGAAGAAGAAATTATTGCCATATTGGAGAAGCTCGGCTTTATGGTGAGCCGCGCTCAAGGGAAACTTGATGTGGTTACCCCGTCATGGCGCTGTGATATTGATGGCGAGGCAGATCTTGTGGAAGAAGTGCTGCGCATTCACGGCTTTGAACATATCCGCGCCGCGCCTTTGCCGCCCGCAAGCCGCCCGATAACCGTCGGCCTGAATGATATGCAAAAACGTGTCCGCATGGCCAAACGTGCCGCTGCGAATAAGGGTATGCGCGAAGCTGTCACATGGTCGTTCCTGCCGTCTGCGCAGGCAAGGCTATTCGCAGACTTAAAACCGGAACTTGTTCTTGATAACCCGATCAGTACGGATCTGGATGCCATGCGGCCTAATTTGCTGCCAAACCTGATCACCGCAACCGCCCGGAATATGGCCAGAGGCTTTAAAAACATTGCCCTGTTCGAAAGTGGCAATCAATTTTCAAATGATCGGCCAGAGGGACAGTCTCTGGTTCTTGCCGGTATTCGCCGAGGACAGGATAGCCAAAAATCCTGGGCCAACACCCCCAAGGATGTTGATGCTTTCACCGCAAAAGCCGACGCAGAATCCATCCTCAAAGCCATTGGCACAAAGATCGACAAGGCTCAAATCGTTGCAGAGGCCCCGTCATGGTATCACCCGGGCCGCAGCGGCGTCATCCGTTTGGGTCCGAAAAATATTCTGGCCTATTTTGGTGAAATTCACCCTGCCATCTGCAAGGCCCTTGACGTTAAGGGGCCCATCGTCGGGTTTGAAATTTTGCTTGAAAATATCCCCTTTTCAAAATCCGGCCAAAAATCCGGCAACAGCCGGGGCGTCCTCAATGCCTCCGACTTTCAGGCTGTGGAAAGAGACTTCGCCTTTGTCGTCAACCGTGATGTGGCCGCAGCAGACCTTATCAAAGCGTTGCGCATTACGGATAAGAAGCTCATTGAAGACATCACCCTGTTTGACGTATATATGGGGCCCGGGATCGATGACAATCAAAAATCAGTGGCCTTAAGCGTAAAATTGCAGCCAAAAGACAGAACCCTGACTGAGGAAGATATCGAAATATTCTCGGCGCAGGCCATTGCAAATGTTCTGAATATGACAGGCGGGGTTTTACGATAACCTTAAAATATTGAATCATATGTCCCATTAATAAATTTTTCCATTAATAAATTTTAAAGGCCAAACCATTATAACAGCACATAAAACAGCATATAATTGAGACAACGCAGTAATGGGTAAAGACGATAAAGACATTAAAATTTCTTTTAAACTAAGGTGTCAGGCCTGGTGGAATGGCTATGATATCGAGGATGTCAAGGCGCGCCTGCAAGCGCAGAAAACCGGTGATTCTCTGGAAGACAAATCCAGCAGGGCCGAAGAACCCGCCAGCGCCGCAGAAGAAGACATCTCATCACTGCCTTGGGACAAGCTTAGAATGGAAATGACCCAACTCATCTGGGGAGACGGATATTGCGGCCCCGGCGGTAAAGAGCAGATCGAAAAAATGTGCAAACTTCTGGGCCTGAATTCTAAAATGAGCGCGATTGTCATCGGGGCTGGTTTTGGCGGGCCTGCGCGCGTACTCGCCGAAGAATTTGGTGTCTGGATTACGGGATTTGAACTCTCGAAAGAGCTTGCCGAAAAAGGCATGCAAATGTCAGAAGATGCGGGGCTGGCCTCTAAAGCCATCATCAACCATCTGGATCCCGCTCAGGAAAAACCATTTGATCGATCTTATGACCGCGCCTTTTCCAAAGAGGCGCTCTATTTATTTCAAGACAAAGAAAAAATTCTGCAAGATACCTATGATACCTTAAAAGAAGATGGCCTGTTTTTAATTACAGACTATACCCTGTCCAATGCAGATGCCCTTGAGAATCCTGACGTCCAGAAATGGTTGAAGCAAGAAGCCACACAGCCCTATCTTGCAACAACGGCCATCATGCAGGACGCCATTGAAAAAACCGGCTTTTCTCTTAGGGTTAATGAAGATATTTCAGACGAATATGTCAGGCTCATAGAAGGCAGCTGGTCAAAAGCCGCCGCCATTGCCCAGGAACTTGCAAAAAAAGGCAGCGAAGGCACCAAAGCCATAGAATCCTTAATGGCCGAGGCAGAATTCTGGGCGCTCAGAGCCAAGCTACTCAAAGAAGGCCATATACATGTCTGGCGTTTTCTGGGGTATAAACAAAAATCAGGATTACGATAAGCCCCCATTCAATGGGAAGGTCATGTTAAAGCCGCAAGGCTCATTCTGCCTGTAAATCTGCTTATATCCCTCTGATATCTCTCTGGATGGAAACAATCCATTCATCTGTCGCATTATCCCCTTGTATTACCCCGTCATTGAATGATAAAAGCCCTGCATGACAGAGCTTAGCAAAATTAGAAATTTCTCCATTATCGCCCATATTGACCATGGTAAATCCACGCTTGCCGATCGTATGATTCAGCATTGTGAAGGCTTGACCGATCGTGAAATGACGAATCAAGTGCTGGATAGCATGGATATCGAGCGCGAACGCGGGATCACCATCAAGGCACAAACCGTAAGATTGAAATATACCGCCAAAGACGGCGAAACATATATCTTAAATCTTATGGACACGCCGGGCCATGTGGATTTTGCCTATGAGGTCAGCCGCTGCCTGTATGCCTGTGAGGGCTCGCTGCTCGTGGTGGATGCCAGTCAGGGCGTCGAGGCCCAGACTTTGGCGAATGTTTATCTGGCCATTGAAAATAATCATGAAATTGTCCCCGTACTCAATAAGATTGACCTGCCCGCCGCAGAGCCCGAACAAATTCGCGCCCAGATTGAAGATGTCATCGGCATCGATGCCAGCGGCGCCATAAAGGTTTCCGCCAAGACCGGGGAAGGCATTGATGAATTGCTCAACAGCCTTGTGGAAATCCTGCCGCCGCCAGAAGGTGACCCGGATGCGCCGCTCAAGGCATTGCTCGTGGACAGCTGGTATGACACCTATCTTGGGGTGATGGTGTTGATCCGCGTACTTGACGGCACCGTTAAAAAAGGCATGAAAATCAAGATGATGGCGGCTGGCACAACCCATTTGCTGGACCGGGTCGGGGTTTTTACCCCAAAAGAAATTCTGGTTGATGAATTGGGCCCCGGTGAAATCGGCTTTTTCACCGCCTCCATCAAGGAAGTTTCCCAAACCAATGTGGGTGACACGATCACCGAATTCAAGAATGAAACGGCCCAGCCTTTGCCCGGCTTCAAACCGGTGCAGAGTGTGGTTTTTTGTGGATTATTTCCGGCCGATGCCGCCGATTTTGAAAATTTGCGCGATAGTATGCATAAGCTCAAGCTTAACGATGCCAGCTTTACTTTTGAAACGGAAACCTCAACGGCGCTCGGCTATGGGTTTCGCTGTGGCTTCCTCGGTATGCTTCATCTGGAAATCATTCAGGAACGCCTGACGCGCGAATTTGATCTGGACATTATTTCAACCTCCCCCAGCGTGATTTATAAGCTTCACCTGAATAAGGGTGAGGTGAAGAAGCTACATAATCCGGCCGATATGCCAGACCCCACCCTGATC